>CAIVDX010000460.1 GCA_903904805.1 uncultured Rhodospirillales bacterium | reverse complement strand
TCGTCATGGCTCAGCGTCGGGCTCTCGCCGGTGGTGCCGACCGGAATGATGCCGTGCGTGCCCTGATCGATCTGCCACTCGACAAAGCGCGCGAACGCGGCCTCATCGACGGCGCCGTCCGGCAGCATCGGGGTGACGAGGGCGACCATGGAGCCCTGAAACATGACAGCCTCTCCTCGCGCGCGCCCAACTTTGTGCCGTGTGGTCCGATGTGGCGGCGGAGGATGAAACTAGGGTTGCGGGGGGTGCGAAGCAAGGCGCGCGCTTGCTAGAACAGGGTATGACCCCACGCGCCCCTCTCCTGCTCGCGATTCTCCTCGGCCTGCCGGCGCTCGCCCGCGCGCAGGATATCGGCGCCCTGCTGAAGGCCCGTCAGTTCGATGCCGCCGAGCGCGCCGCCGCCGCCCAGCCCGACCCGGTGGCCCGCAAGCTGGTCAGCTTCGTGCGCCTGCAGGGCGGCGGATCAGCCATCGAGATCAGCGAATTTCTCGCCGCCAGCCCGGACTGGCCGGCCGGCGCCCTGCTGCAGCGCCGGCGCGACAGCGCGCTGGCGATCGAGCCTGACGACCAGCTGGCCCGCCGCGCCTGCGACCTGCTCGCCCCGGCCAGCCCGCCGGCCACGCTGCGCTGCGGCGAGGTCTGGCTCGGCAAGCGCGGCATCGAGGCGATTCGCACCGCCTGGCGCGCCGGCATCGCCGACCAAGCGAGCGAGACCCTGGTGCTGGGCCGCTACGCCACCGAGCTCACCCCGCAGGACCAGTGGGAGCATTTCACCCACCTGCCCGCCAATGACCGTGGCGCGGCAACCCGCCAGCTGGCGAGACTGGATGGCCCTCACCAGCAGGCCGGCGCCGCCCTGATGGCCATCCGACAGGGCGATCCGGCCGGGCAGGACATGGCCGCCGCCCTGCCCGCCAGCCTGCGCGCCGACCCGGTGCTCACCCTCGAGCGCGCCCGCGCCCTGCGCCGCGGCGAGCTGATCCGCGAGGCCGCCGAGGTCTGGGCCGCCGAGGTCTGGGCCGCCGAGGTCTGGCCCGCCAGCCCGGCGACGCCCCAGCCCGCCAGCTTCTGGGCCGAGCGCAACAGCCTCGCCCGCCTGCTGCTGCGCGACGGCAAGGACAAGCTCGCCTATGAGGTCGTCGCCCGCCACGGCCAGACCGACGAGGACAACGCGCTCGATGCCGAGTTCCTCGCCGGCTGGATCGCGCTGCGCCGCCTGCATGATGCGGCCGCCGCGATCCCGCATTTCACCACCCTGTCGACCCGCTCGCAGAGCGTGCTCACCCAGGGCCGCGCCTGGTACTGGCTCTGGCGCGCCCGCGCGGAGGCCGGCCAGACCGCCCAGGCCGAGGCCGCCCGCCAGCATGCCGCGCGCTACGTGCTCTCTTATTACGGACAGCTCGCGGCGGGCGACGCCGCCCCGGCCGCCATCGCCGCGATGAAGGACCCCTCCTGGGACCAGGCCGCCGCGCGTGCCTTCGCCGGGCGCGAGGTGGCGCGCGCCGCCGCCCTTCTGGTGCAATGGGGCGAACCGGAGCTGGCGCGGCCCTTCCTGATGCGCCTGGAGGATGTCGCGGCCAACCCGGCCGAACGCGCGATGGCCGCAGGCCTGGCGATGCAGCTGGGCCAGACCGAGATGGCGGTGGCGATGGTCCGCCGCGCCGGCCGCTACGGCACCCAGCTGCCCGGGCTCGGCTGGCCGCGCCCCTACCCGGTGCCCGAGGCGGTGATCGAGCCCGCCTTCGCCTGGGCGATCATGCGTCAGGAGAGCAATTTCAGCCCCACCGCGATCAGCGGCTCGGGCGCGCGCGGCCTGATGCAGCTGATGCCGGCCACCGCCGCCGCGGTCGCCAAGCAGGTGGGCGCCGGCAAGATCAGCCTCGCCCAGCTCTACCAGCCGGACTTCAACATCCGCCTGGGCACCCGCTACCTCGCCGGGCTGATGGACCGCTTCGCCGACGCGATGCCGCTCTCCGCCGCCGGCTACAATGCCGGGCCGGGGCGGGTGAACCAGTTCCTCTCGCAGAACGGCGACCCGCGCGGCAGGCCGCCCGAGACGATGATCGACTGGATCGAGCTGATCCCGCTGAACGAGACCCGCAACTATGTGCAGCGGGTGATCGAGAATGTGGTGATCTACCGCGCCCGCACCGGCGTCAGCCTCGGCAACCCGATCCTGCATCCCGGCGCGGTGATCGCCCCGCCCCCCGGCATGACACCGACACCCGAGCCCGACACCGCAGGTGGCTGATCCGGCGTTCGAACAGGTGCCGATGAGCTTTGCCCGCTTCGTCGCGAGCGGCTTCGGCGTCGGATTCGCCCCGAAGGCACCAGGCACCGCCGGCTCGCTGCTCGGGCTGGCGCTGGCCGTGCCGCTGATGGCCGGTCCGCCCTGGCTGCTGCCGCTCGGCTGCCTCGGCGTTTGCCTCGTCGGCACCTGGGCCACCGTGCAGGCCGGCGGGGCGGACGATCCCGGCTGGGTGGTGATCGACGAGGTCGCCGGCCAGTGGATCGCGCTGCTGGCGCTGAGCGGACTGGGCTGGCTGGGCTTCGCCCTGGCCTTCGCGCTGTTCCGGCTGTTCGACATCGCCAAACCCGGCCCGATCGGCTGGGTGGACCGCCAGGGCGGCGCGCTGTCGGTGATGGCCGACGACGTGCTGGCCGGCCTCGCCGCCGCCGCCTGCCTGGGTCTGCTCCGCCTGAGCGCCCCGTCGCTGGGTCTGTAGGCGCCCTCACCCGCACCACCTGCCCGATCGGCTCGCGCATCGAGAGGCAGCTCACGCCCGCCCGATCATCTCTTTTTTTATTCTATCTTTATATCTTACATCAGCACGACCCATATGACATAAATTTTTAGTCAGAACTGGCCATTCTCGGTCAGCGCTGACGGTGTTTGGTATTTTTGAGAAAGATTGCCGCCATGATCGCCAGCCGCGCCGGACTGCTTTCCGCCCTGATGCTCGCGGCCCCGCTGCTCGCCGGCACCACCGCCCAGGCCGCCCAGTTCGTCACCAACGGCAATTTCGCCACCACGGTGGTGAACGGCACGACCTACACCAACGATGCCGGCCCCTCGTTCAACATGCAGGGCCAGGGCAGCGTGACCGGCTGGAACGACAATGGCGGCTACAACATCCTCTACACCAACGCCGCCTCGGCCACCTCGTCCAGCAATGGCGTGAGCGGCGCCGTGTGGCTGTGGGCCACCGGCAATGGCGGCATCAGCACCTTCAGCAACCCGACCACCGGCGGCCCGGCCTTCATCGCGATGGACTCCGATTTCCCCGGCAACACCGCGGCGGTGTCGCAGAACATCACCGGCCTGGCGGTCGGCAGATCCTATGTACTGACGTTCGAATACGGCTTCGCCCAGCAGGCCGGCTTCGATAACAGCCCGAACACGCTGTACGACCTCCTCGCCGCCAATCTGAGCAGCGGCGGCATCCTGACCACCACCTCCGGTGCGAGCTGCCTTCAATCCGACGGCGCCGGCAGCGGCGGCTATAATTTCCCCGACAAAAGCTTCACCGGCTGGATCAATGCCAGCTGCACCTTCACCGCGACGGCGTCCAACGAGGTGCTGTCGTTCCTCAGCTCGTCGACCCTGGCCGTGCCGCCCTTCGCGGTGATCGCCAATGTCAGCCTGACCGGCCCCGCCATCCCCGAGCCGATGTCGATCGCACTGTTCGGCGCCGGCCTCGCCGGCCTTGCCGGTGCCCGTCGCCTGCGTAGCAGCGCGCAATCGAAGGGCCTGCGTAGCAGCGCGCAATCCAAGAGCCTGCGTAGCAGCGCGCAATCCAAGAGCCTGCGCAGCAGCGCGCAATCGAAGGGCCTGCGCCGCAGCGCGTAACAAAAGATCCTGCGCCGAAGCGCTGAACCGAACGGCCCGCGCGCACCGCTCGACCACGGATCCGCGGCGCCCGGTCGCAGCGAAACTGCCGCACCCAATGAGCATCGTCTCGCCCACCCGCGCGCCACTCTTTTTTCGTGACATTCTCTCCCAACCAACCTCTTATTCTTTTTTATAAGATTTCTCTTAACTCTTGTATCCAAATTGCCGCCATGACATAAACTTTCCGACAGGAGCGGTGATCGTGCGTCGGATTCGCCGCTTGAACGATGATTTTTGAGAAAGAGCGCCGCCATGATGACCCTGCGCACCGGACTTCTTGCCGCCCTGCTGATCACCGCCAGCAGCGCCAACGCCGGCGTCACCCAGTTCGTGAGCAACGGTAACTTCGCGAGCACATCAGCGCCCGGCACATCGTTCGGCATGCAGAGTGGCGGCACCGTCACCGGCTGGAACGACAATGGCGGCTATAATTTCCTGTTCGCCACCTACACACAGGCGATCAACCCCGGCAGCGGGATCACCTCGAACCCGGGCTACAACAACAACACGTCGCTCTACATGTGGTCGACCGCGGTGAAGACCAACGGCGTCTATGGCGCCGGCCCCAATGCCTGGACCGCCGCACCGAGCGGGTCCGCCTTCATCGCGATGGACGCGGATTACAGCACCGCCGCCGTGTCGCAGACCATCAACGGTCTGACCGTCGGCCGCGCCTACACGCTCAGCTTCGATTACGGCTTCGCCCAGCAGGCCAGCTACACCGGCACCATCCCGATCACCATCGCTGCGGCGCTCGCCTCCAGCGCGCTGAGCAGCACCGCCGGCGTCCTCTGCCAGGAGACCTACAACCTGGCGAGCACCTCCTTCTCCGGCTGGGATCCGAACACCAGCGGCTCGCCGGACACCTGCACCTTCGTCGCCTCATCGACCACCGAGGTCCTGTCCTTTCTGTCCTCAGCCTCGGTTCAGGTCCCGCCCTTCGCGCTGTTCACCAATGTCAGCCTGACCGGCCCCTACATCGTGCCCGAACCGATGTCGGTGGCGCTGTTCGGCGCCGGCCTCGTCGGCCTCATCGGCGCGCGTCGTCTCCGCCGCACTGGCGCCAAGGCCTCGGCCGCCCGCGCCGCCGACTGAACCACTCAGGCAAAGATCCAGCCCCGTACCAACGCCGCCCCGCAACCTGCTCAAAAGCGTCTCTTTTTTGCTTCGACCTTCTCTTTCCGCGATTTCCCCTCCGCATCCTCGCCGGCGCCGAGAGGCAAGTTTCTGGAAAATTATTTTCTTCACGGACTCGATGCTCCGCCAACTGCCTCATAATTGAGAAAGACCCATCCAATGTCGAAGCCGTTCCTCGCCGCCATCACCGCCGCCGGATTGCTCCTCGGCGGCGCCGCGCAGGCGACGCAGTTCGTGACCAACGGCAATTTCGCGACGACATCGGCGCCGGGAACCTCGTTCGGATTCGGCAGCTACTTCGGCGGCGCACCGACCATCACCGGCTGGTCAACGGTCGCCGGCTATAACTTCCTGTTCGCCACCTACACCCAGGCGATCAACGCGCCGAGCTCGATCACGTCCAATCCCGGCTACAACAACAACACCGGTCTCTATCTCTGGTCGACCACGAATGGCGGCAACACCGGCACCGGCACCACCGCCTGGTCGGCCCCTCCTGGCGCGACCTCCTTCATCGCAATGGATGCCGACTACAACACCGCCGCGGTCACCCAGACCATCGGCGGTTTGCAAGTTGGCAAGGTATATACCCTGAGTTTTGATTACGCCTTCGCCCAGCAGGCCGGCTTCAGCGGCAATCTGCCGATCACCCTCGCCGCCGCCCTGGCCACCAGCGCCCTCACCACCACCTCCGGCGCCACCTGCTCGGAATCCACCAACCTGATCAGCGGCAGCTTCTCCGGCTGGGGCATCGACACCTGTAACTTCACCGCCACGGCCTCGACCGAAGTGCTGTCGTTTCTGTCCTCCTCCACCATCGCGCAGCCGCCCTTCGCCTTGTTCACCAATGTGAGCGTGACCCAGGCGGTGCCCGAGCCGATGTCGCTCACGATTTTGTCAGCCGGAGCGGGCGGACTTTTTCTCGCCCGCCGCCGGCGCGCCCGCCGCGCCGCAACGCGCTGATTTCGGGACATTTTCGCCCCTCTGATCGTCTGATTTTTAACGTGCCGATGCCACATCTTCTGTCTGTCGGCTAATATTTTAGATAAAAAGCTGTTTACACGGCCCGTCGCCCTGTGCTATATGAGTCCCAACGTAAACAGAAATGAGACGCCAGGTTCGTTCAGGTGTCTTATTAAATCGAGAGGTTCTTATGCTTAAGCGCCATGTTGCTGCTGTCGCTGCCGGCCTCCTGGGCATCGCCAGTTCCGCTCAGGCCGGGGTGATCTACAGCACCAATTTCACGACCGGCACGCTGGGCAGCACCACAACGTCGTCGTCCACCGAGGTCGCGATCACCACAACCTCGATCACCGGCTGGACCGGAGCCGCCGGATATTTCGTCTACAGCGCCTCGCCGAGTGCCACCGCGATGCAGACCGCCGGCTACGTCGCACCGCCGGCAGGGGCGGGCGGTGGCAACGCGCTCGGAATCAAAATCCCGACGACGATCGGCGCCACCTCGCTCAGCGCTCCCAGCTTCTCGGTCGTCGCCGGAAACACCTATGTCATCTCGTTCGAGCAGGCCCTTGCCAACGCCTCCGGCTTGACCGCCGCCACCAGCGGCGACTGGTCTGTGCTGATCAACGGCAGCTCGATCGGCACGACGCCGCTGATGAACGTGACCAACACCTTCTCGGGCTGGGGCCTGGTGACCGAGACGTTCGTCGCCGCCACGACCGGCACGGACACGCTGGCATTCGTCAACGGCAACGCCATCGCGAGCAACGCCCCCATGCTGCTGATCGCCGACGTCTCAGTGACCCGCGTGCCCGAGCCCGCCTCGATCGCCCTGTTCGGCGGCGGCGTTCTGGGCCTGCTGGCGATCCGTCGCCGCCGCGCCGCCTGATCGGATCGTCCGCCGGGCCCGCGCCCG
>CAIVDX010000459.1 GCA_903904805.1 uncultured Rhodospirillales bacterium | reverse complement strand
TCTACGCCTACGCTTTTGGTGACTGCCTGGTGAACGCGCTGTATGCGGTGTTCCAGTCCGGCCATCCGGGCTTTCAGGCGAAATATCTCGACATGCTGCGCGCCGGCGGCACCAAGCGGCACAAGGAGCTGCTCGCGCCCTTCGGCCTCGATGCGAGCGATCCCGCCTTCTGGACGAAAGGTCTGGACATCATCGCGGGCTTCATTGACGAGCTCGAGCAACCGGTATGAACCCAACCCATAAAAGTTTTTTGCTTCTTTTTTTCAAAAAAGAAGCGGTCTTTCTTGCAAGAAAGAACCAAAGAACTTTTGGAAGTTTGATGCGGTGGAGCGGTAACTCCGTGGCCCCGGTATCCCGCGTGGGGTTGTGATGGCCGACGATAACAGCACCATTTTTGGTGAGCTGCGGCGCTTTGCGCGCACCTCCGGCGCCGTCGGAGGTATCGCCGCACGCGTCGCCGGTGAGAGCGAGTTCGGCATCAAGACCGACCGAGCTGCGCATGCCGAGGACCTCAAGGCCATTCTGGGCGGTCTCAAGGGGCCGCTGATGAAGGTCGCGCAGCTCGCCTCGACCATCCCGGACGCACTTCCTCCTGAATATGCCGAGGAACTGGCCCAGCTGCAGGCGAATGCCCCGCCGATGGGCTGGCCCTTCGTGCGTCGGCGCATGAGCAGCGAACTCGGTCCCGACTGGCTCGGAAAATTCGCCGCCTTCGGCCATAACGCATCCGCCGCCGCCAGCCTCGGGCAGGTGCATCGCGCCACGTTACATGATGGCACCGAGGTCGCCTGCAAGCTGCAATATCCGGACATGCCCAGCACGGTTGAGGCCGACCTGCGGCAGCTGCGCATGGCGATGGCCGTCTATCACCGCATCGACAGCGCCATCAAACAGGATGAAGTCTACAAGGAACTCGCCGAACGCATCCGCGAGGAGCTGGACTATACGCGTGAGGCCGCCAACATGCGGCTCTACGGCCTTATGCTGGCCGATGATCCGCTCGTGCATGTGCCAGAGCCCGTCGAAGGATTTTGCACCAAGCGCCTGCTGACGATGACCTGGCTGCACGGCACCGCCCTGCAGAAGCGCCTCGACGAGAACCCCTCGCAGGAGGTGCGCAATGATATCGCCGAAGCCCTGTTCCACGCCTGGTATGTGCCGCTCTACCGCTACGGTGTGATCCACGGCGACCCGCATATGGGCAATTACCAGGTGCGCGACGACAACAGCGTGAACCTGCTCGATTATGGCGCCATTCGGGTGTTTCCTGCGCAGTTCATCCGCGGCGTGATCGATCTGTTCGAGGCGATCCGCGACCGTGACCGCGCGAAATCGGCTGCCGCATACACCACCTGGGGCTTCACCGACATCACCGACGAAAAACTTGATGTTCTCAATGAATGGGCGGAATTCCTCTACGCCCCGTTGCTTGAGGACCGGCCGCGTCTGATCCAGGAAAGCAATGATCCGCAATTCGGTCGGGTGGTCGCAGCGAAGGTGCATGAGGGGCTGAAACGCACCGGCGGGGTCACCCCGCCGCGCGAGTTCGTGCTGATGGACCGCTCCGCCATCGGGCTGGGCAGCGTGTTCCTGCGCCTGGGCGCGAAGCTGAACTGGTCGCGCATGTTCCACTCCCTCATCGAGGGGCTGGACGTGCAGACCCTGGCCGCCCGCCAGGAGGCCGCACTTAAGAAAGCCGGCGTTCCCCCACCCGTGGGCTGAGGGCGGTTGGCCACCGTCGAAATCCGCTTGCGCGGTCGCGTCGGCCATGCTGTGTGCTTGAAACAATCGCGGGACGTGAATATCTGCCGCGCTCGATCCAATCAAAAAGGGGCGTCTGATGCGTCTTGCGGTGCTGAAAGAACGCGCGGTGGCAGAAACCCGCGTGGCGGCTGTTCCGGAAACGGTGAAAAAGCTGATCGCGCTCGGTCTGACCGTGGCCGTTGAGGCCGGTGCCGGCCTCGCCTCCGGCGTGTCCGATGCCGACTATGTGGCCGCCGGGGCCGACATCGCGGCGGATTCAGCCGCCGCCCTGCTGGGGTCCAACATCGTCTTCGCGGTGCAGATGCCCGACGACGCCACGCTGCATCAGATGCTGCGCGGCACCCTGCTGGTCTGCATCGCCGGTGTCGCCGGCAACCCAGCCGTGCTCGCCACCCTAGCCAATCTCGGCATCACCGCGGCGGCAATGGAACTGCTTCCGCGCATCACCCGCGCCCAGTCGATGGATGTGCTGTCCAGCCAGGCGAACCTCGCCGGCTATCGCGGCATCATCGAGGGTGCGGGCGCGTTCGACCGCGGCTTTCCGCTGATGATGACCGCCGCCGGCACCGTGACGCCGGCGCGTGTGTTCGTGATCGGCGCCGGCGTGGCCGGCCTACAGGCCATCGCCACCGCGCGGCGCATGGGCGCGATCGTCTCGGCAACCGATGTCCGCCCCGCCGCCAAGGAAGAGATCAAGTCGCTCGGGGCCACCTTCGTCGGCGTCGAGGATGAGGAGACCGCCGGCCAGACCGGCGCCTACGCCAAAGAGATGTCGGACGCCTTCCGCCGCAAGCAGGCGGAGCTGATGGCCGCCACCATCGCCAAGAACGACCTGATCGTCACCACCGCCCTGCTGATGGGCCGCAAGGCGCCCACCATCGTCACCCATGAGATGGTGGCATCGATGAAGCCGGGCAGCGTGATCATCGATCTCGCCGCCGAGGCGGGCGGCAATTGCGAGGCCACCGTGCCGGGCGAGATGGTGGTCACCGCCAATGGCGTGAAGGTGCTCGGCTTCCGCAACTGGCCCGGCCGCATCCCGGTCGCCGCCTCGGCCCTGTATGCGCGCAACCTGCTGACCTTCCTGACCACCTTCTGGGACAAGGAAGCCAAGGTTCCCGCGCTTCCGGCCACCGATGACATCGTCAAGGGCGTGCTGCTGACCCGCGATGGTGCGATCATCCACCCGAATTTCGCGCCGTCCCAGGCCGCCTGATCCGCCCCCTATCTCGAGAGAGCACATGAACCCCACCACGCTCGCCGATGAAGCCGCGCGCCTTTCCGAGGCCGCCACCACGCTCGCCGCCCATGTCCAGGCCGCCTCGCTCGCCGCGGCTCCCTATTCCGAGGCAGTGAGCCCGTTTGTGTTCCTGCTCGCCATTTTCCTGATGGCCTGCTTCGTTGGCTATTACGTGGTGTGGAACGTCACCCCCGCGCTGCACAGCCCGCTGATGGGCGTGACGAATGCGATCTCCTCGGTGATCGTGGTCGGCGCGATGCTGGCCACCGGCCTGGCCACCAGTGGATGGGCGCAGTTTTTTGGCTTCCTGGCTGTGACATTGGCCAGTGTGAACATCTTCGGTGGCTTCACGGTCACGCAACGCATGCTCTCGATGTTCCGCGCCCGCGGACAGAAGAAATAGGCCGCCCATCATGAACGCGAACCTTACGGCTCTGGCCTATCTCGTCGCCTCCGTCCTCTTTGTGCTGGCCCTGCGTGGCCTCTCGAGCCCGGTGACCGCCCGCAACGGCAACCGCATGGGCATGATCGGCATGGCGATCGCCACCGCGGCGACGCTGGCGCACGCCAACATGTCGGCGCTCGGCTACGGGCTGATCCTGCTGGGCATCGCCATTGGCGGCACCATCGGCTTCTTCCTCGCCCGCCGCATCCAGATGACCGCCCTGCCCCAGCTGGTCGCGGCCTTCCACTCGCTGGTGGGCCTGGCGGCGGTGTTCGTCGCCGCCGCCGCGCTGAATGCGCCGGAGGCCTTCGGCATCGGCACCGCCGGCAACATCCACGCCCAGTCGCTGGTGGAGATGTCACTGGGCCTGGCGATCGGCGCGATCACCTTCTCCGGCTCATTGATCGCGTTCGCCAAGCTGCAGGCGCTGATGAAGGGCGCGCCGATCACCTTCAAATATCAGCATCCGCTCAACGCGGCACTTGGCGTGGTGCTGGTGCTGCTGATCGTGGCCTTTGTCGCCACCGGCGCGCAGGCGTTGTTCTGGGTGATCGCGCTGCTGGCGCTCGCACTCGGCTTCCTGCTGATCATTCCCATTGGCGGCGCGGACATGCCGGTCGTGGTGTCGATGCTGAACAGCTATTCCGGCTGGGCGGCCTGCGGCATCGGCTTCACCATCCAGAATCTCGCGCTGATCATCACCGGCGCGCTGGTTGGCGCATCCGGCGCGATCCTGTCCTACATCATGTGCAAAGGCATGAACCGCAGTATCATCAACGTGTTGCTGGGCGGCTTCGGCACCGATAGCGGCGTTGCC
>CAIVDX010000458.1 GCA_903904805.1 uncultured Rhodospirillales bacterium | reverse complement strand
CGCCGCCACCCGCCTCGCCGCCGGCCAGGCACCCGACATCCTCGATCTCGCACTCGACACCGGCTACGCCTCCCACGAGGCCTTCACCCGCGCCTTCCACGCCACTTTCGGCACCACCCCCACCGCGCTGCGCGCCAGCGCCGATCTGGAAAGCCTGGCCATGACCCAGCCCCCACCGCCCGCGCCGTCCGCCCCCATCACCCTACCCGCCCCACGCATCGAGACCGCCCGGGCCAGCCTGCTCATCGGCCTGCAGGCCCGCCACAATGTCGAAACCGCCGTGCACACCATCCCCGCCCACTGGCGCGAGTTCATGGCCCGCATCGCCGACATCCCCCACCAGACCGGCGCCATCCCGGTCAGCGCCGCGATGGAGATCGATGAACACGGCAATTTCGACTATCTCGCCGGCACCGAGGTCAGCCGCATCGACACCATCCCCCCCGGCCTCACCCGCCTCGACCTGCCCGCGCGCACCTACGCCGTGTTCACCCACACCGGCCACATCAGCACCATCGGCGCCACCTACGACGCCATCTGGAACAGCGCGCTCGCCGCCCACCGCCTCATCCCCGAGCGCGGCCCCACCCTCGAACGCATGCGCCCCAGCTTCGACCGCACCACCGGCCTGGGCGGTGCCGAGATCTGGGTGCCCATCGCCCCGCCCTGCTGACCCGGCGCCCGCACCACCGCACTGGACAGCCTTGCGCCAATCGGCAATTCCCTCCCCGCATTCCCGCGGAGAGCCCCATGCGCCTGCTATCCCATCTGCTGCGACGCTTCATCCGCAATGGCGGCCTCGTCGTCACCGACCACACCGGCGCCGAACACCGCTTCGGCAGCTTCGCAAACGGCCCCACCGTCGCCCTGCGCTTCACCGACAAAAAGGTCGAGCGCGAAATCTTCTTCAATCCCGAACTGAAAACCGCCGAAGCCTACATGGATGGCCGCCTCGTCATGCAGCCCGGCTCTACCATGTTCGACCTGCTGAGCCTCTTCTCCTGCAACCGCGGAGGCCTGGGCGCCCACCCCATGCAGCAGGCGCTGCGCCGCGCCTGGCGCGCCGTCCGCCGCTCGCAACAACGCAACGAACTCGGCCGCGCCGCCAGGAACATCCGTCATCATTACGACATCCCGCCGGATTTCTACCGCCTCTGGCTCGACCCCACGATGACCTATTCCTGCGCCTATTACCGCACGCCCGACACCAGCCTGCACCAGGCCCAGATCGACAAACTCCGCCACATCGCCGCCAAACTCCGCCTGCAGCCCGGCATGCACATCGCCGAAATCGGCTCCGGCTGGGGCGCACTGGCAACATTCCTGGCCCGCAACTACGGCGTCCGCGTCACCTCCGTCTCGCTCTCCCCCGAGCAGATCCGCGTCGCCCAACAACGCGCCATCGACGAAAATGTCGCCGACCGCGTCACCTTCATCGAGCTCGACTACCGCCAGCTGCAAGGCAGCTACGACCGCGTCGTCTCCATCGCGATGATGGAAGCCATCGGCATCAGCGAGTTCGACACCTATTTCTCCACCATCAAACGCCTCACCAAGCCAGGCGGCTTCGCGATGATCCACTGCATCGGCCGCGTCTCCCCGCCCGGCACCACCGGCCCCTTCATCCGCAAATACATCTTCCCCGGCGGCTACTGCCCCTCGCTCTCCGAAGTCTTCGCCTCCCTCGAACGCACCGGCACCTGGTGCGACGACCTGGAAACCCTCCGCCTGCATTACTACTGGACGATCAAGCACTGGCGCGAAGCCTACGAAGCCCGCCGCGACGAAGCCGTCACCATGATGGGCGAGCGCTTCTGCCGCATGTGGGACTTCTACCTCGCCTCCGTCGAACTCGGCTTCCTCGAAGGCTCCAACTTCGTCTTTCAGATGCTCCTGTCTGACAAACGCGACGACGTGCCGGTCATTCGCGACTTCATCGTGGATGAGGAACGGCGGCTGGCCGCTGCTGGGGCGCAGTAAAGGACAAGCGCTTGCGTGTGAAAAAAAGAAGCAACGACCTTTTGGAAGTTTGCCGTGCAGTCAAAGCAAGCACCGAATTCGTAGGGTGCAGTTCCCCTTCGGAACCACACCGTTTCTATAACATAACGAACGACCGCGCCCGCGGGTTCTTGCGAGAATCCCCAACCGGCCGCCGAACCGGTTCGGAAAACGCCCCCGTCATCGGCCCACCAAACGACCAGCAAATGGCGTGCAATCATAGCGGCGGTAGGGTGCAGTTCCCCTTCGGAACTGCACCATGTCCACACCCCAACGAGCCATGGCGCCCCCAGGCCATCGCGAAAGCCCTGAAGCCAGTCCGCCCACACGCGGCGAGACCTTACCCCTTCATCGGCCCACCAAACGACCAGACATGCCCGAACGGATCGCGCACCCGTCCATAACGCTCACCCCAGAACATATCCGCCGCCGGCATGCTCACCACTGCCCCCGCCGCCGCCGCGCGATCCATCCAGCCATCCACATCCGACACACTCAGATGAATGGTCACCGGCGTGATCGCCAGATGCATCGGTGAGCCCGCATGCCCGCCGTGATATTCGGGAAAATCATCATTGAGAAAGATAAAGCCGCCATTGATCCGCAATGCCGCATGCAGCAGTCGCACCGTGTCGTCGGCCATCATCCGGATCGTTTCTTCCGCGCCGAACGCACGCGTGTAGAAATCGATCGCCGCGATCCCACCCAGCACCGTCAGATGCGGGATCACCCCCGCACCATCCGCCGGACGCGCCACTGGCACCGCACCCGCCCCAGCCCCAGCCCCAGCCCCACTCCCAGCCGCCTCGCCGTTGCCCATCCGCGCCCCCTGGTCTGCTCTTGACCGACAGGGTCACACACGCACCGCACGTCACGCCAGAATTGTATCACGCCAAAGACGTGTCTCGCCCAAGACGTGTCATGCCAAAGACGTGTCACGCCGGAGACTGATCACCCGAGCGCCCTCATCCGGTCGGCCGGCGGGCCACCACGCCCAGCGCCCCGCCGACCATCCGATCAGGCCGCGAACGCCGGTGCCTCCCGGGGCGCCATCGGCGCGGGATGCAGATAGGTCTGCTCCTGCGACGGGTCGCGCAGAATATAGCCCCGACCCCACACCGTGCCGATCAGACCATCCGCCCCGGCAAGCGACAGCTTTTTGCGCAGCTTGCAGATGAACACGTCGATGATCTTCATCTCCGGCTCGTCCATGCCGCCATAGAGATGATTGAGGAACGCCTCCTTGGTCAGCACCATGCCCTTGCGCAGCACCAGCAGTTCCAGGATCGCGTATTCCTTGCCGGTCAGATGCACCGCATTGCCGTCCACACTCACCCCGCGGCTGTCCAGATCCAGCATCAGCGCGCCCACCCGAAGTGCCGGCTGCGCCCAGCCCTTGCTGCGCCGCACCACCGCCTGCACCCGTGCGACCAGCTCCGCCCGGTCGAACGGCTTGGTGATGTAGTCGTCCGCGCCCAGCCCAAAGCCGCGCACCTTGGCGTCCGGCCTGGCGGTGCCGGAGATGATCAGCACCGGGGTCAGCACCCGGGCCGCGCGCATCCGCCGCACAACCTCAAACCCATCAAGATCAGGCAGCCCGAGATCGAGCAGCATGATGTCGTAATCATAGTGGCGCACAAGATCGAGCGCCTCCTCCGCGGTGTCGACCTGGTCGATCACCGCGCCGGTCGGCTTGAGCATCATCGCGATGCCGCGGGAGGTGGTGAGATCATCTTCAACGAGCAGAACACGCATGAGTTGCACTCCTTTTGGAATGACAAAACTTCTACCACCAAAGCGTGCATCCTCCTAGCCTTTTTCCACGCTTTGGAAGCCATTTTGTGTAAAAATTAGCCTGACTAACATCGCACGTATATATTTCTGGACTGTTGATGAAAAACCGCGAAAGCCTGACCAACGCCCTCGCCCGCACCGCCGATCGCCTCGCTGGACTCGATGCCTGCACCCTCTCCGGCCGCGTCACCGACCTCGATGGCCTGTCCATCTCGCTGGCCGGACTCGCCCCGCTGCTCACCCTGGGTGACCGCGTGTGCCTGCACGGCCGCCACGGCCCGGTCGACGCCGAGATCGTCGGCTTCAGCGGCGGTGCGGCCCGCGCGATGGCCTTCGGCCCGCTCACCGGCATCGGCCCCGGCACCCCGGCCAAGCTCGGCCTCACCGCCGGCCACGCCGGCGCGGGATTGCCGGTCAGCGACGCCTGGCTCGGCCGTGTGCTCGACCCCGCCGTAGAGCTGGGCGCGCGCGCGCTCGCCTCCTTCGGCTTTGCGCTGCGTGCGCAACTGCCCGCGGCGGAGGCAGCGGCGCCCGCGGCGG
>CAIVDX010000457.1 GCA_903904805.1 uncultured Rhodospirillales bacterium | reverse complement strand
GGCAGCAGATTGTTGATCGTCACATTGTCGCGCGCCACCTCCAGCGAGAGGCCTTTCAGCGCCGCGGTGAGGCCGGCGCGCGCACCGGAGGACATCACCATATGCGGCCGCGGCGTGGTGACCATCGCCGAGGTGATGTTGACGATCCGGCCGAACCTGCGCGCCCGCATCGCCGGCAGCACCGCGCGGATCAGCAGCAGCGGCGCGATCATGTTCGACGCCAGCGCCTCGGTCCACGCCGCCTCGTCCACATCGGCAAAGAAGCGTGGGGTAGGGCCGCCATTGTTGGTGATCAGAATGTCCGGCTCGGGGCACGCCGCAAGCAGGGCAGCGCGCCCATCCGCGGTGTCAATATCCGCGGCCACCGAACCCACCGTGCCGAGCGCGGCCAACTCGCCCGCCGTACGTGCCAGCCGCTCGGGATCGCGCCCATTCAGCGTGACATGGGCACCTTCGCGCAGCAGAGCCTCGGCACAGGCGCGCCCCAGCCCGCGGCTGGAACCGCAGACCAGCGCGCGCCTGCCGCCAAGACCCAGCTCCATCAGTGCGCGCTGTCATGCGAGGAGACGATGGTTGAGAGCAGATTGCCCGCCAGACTCTTCACCGCGCCGGCATCCATTCCGGGGGCCGAGCGAAGGAACTCCTTCACCCCGACCATCGCGGTCTGCTTGTGGCCGGAGACCTTGGCGATGAATTTCTCCCCCGCCGCCGCTAGCTCCGCCTCGTTGGCGAACACCTTGGTGAGCAGGCCCAGACGATGCGCCTCCTGCGCGTCGATCGGTTCGCAGCTATAGGTCATATAGGCGATCATCTTGGTCGGCACCCGATGCAGCAGGCCCGACATCGCCAGGCACGGCGGAATGCCGTGATTCATCTCGGGCAGAATGAATGTCGCGGTCTCGTCGGCGAAGGTGATGTCGCAGGCCGAGGCCAGTGCCGCGCCGAGACCGACACATTTGCCGCGCACCAGGGCAAGCACCGGGGCCGGGCAGGATTTCACCGCGCCCACGACAGCCAGCGGCGGCTCGGTACTGACGCGGCGCACATCGATCGCGGTCGGCTTGTGGGTGAAGGGCGGCACATCGCGCCCGGCGACGAAGTTCGCCCCCGCGCTGGTCAGCACGATCAGATGCGCGTCGGCGAATTCCGGCAGCTTGGCGGCCAGTTCCAGCGCCATGTCGTTGCTCATCAGGCAATCAGGCCGGTTGAGCGTGATGCGCACGATCGGGCCGTCGATCTGGTACAGGATCGGGTCTGCCATGGGGTCCTCCCTGAGAGTTGGTTTTGAATATGGCCGGCACAGTTCCGCCGGGGCGACGGCTTGTCAATGCGCGGCAGCGGGCTAGGATTGTCGCAAAATCAGGGGAGTGTAGACATGCAGCAGGGTCCGGGATTTTATCGCCGCGTGATTGGCGACAGCGTGGTGACAGCGCTCAGCGATGGTTGGCTGGACGGCAGCACGGACATCGTGATCGGCATCGACCAGGCCGAAAAAGAGGCTGTCATGGCGCGCAATTTCCGGCAGGCGGGGCCGCTGCGCCTGGCGCTCAACGGCTTCGTGATCAGCCAGGGCGGCCGCACCGCGTTGGTGGATGCCGGCGGCGGCCCGAACTTCAACCCCGGCACCGGCAAGCTCGCCGCCAACCTTGCCGCCGCGGGGCATGCGCCAGAGAGCATCGACACGATTCTGATCACCCATCTGCATCCCGACCATGTGCTCGGCCTGCTGGATGACAAAGGCGCGGCGCGCTTTCCAAACGCCACGCTGAAGGTGCATGCGAAGGAGCATGCGCATTGGCACAATGACGCCGCCAAGGCCGCAACCCCGGCGCACTTCCAGGGCTTCTTCGACGTCGCCCGCAACGTGGTCGCTGCCTATGCGCCGCGCGTGGAACTGGTTGATGACAACGAGGTGTTCCCCGGCGTGGTCGCGGTGCCGCTGCCGGGCCACACGCCCGGCCATACCGGCTATCGCGTCGCCGGCGAGCAGGGCCTTCTCATCTGGGGCGATATTTTCCACATCCCCGAGCTCCAGCTGCGCCACCCCGACACCTCGATCATGTTCGACGTGCTGCCGGATCTGGCGAAGGAGACCCGCATCGCCACCCTGAAGACCGTGTCGGCCGGCCGGCAGCTGGTGGCCGGGATGCATCTGCATTTCCCCACCTTCAGCCATGTGCGTGAGGAATCGGCCGGCTACGCGCTGGTGCCGGAGATGTGGGTCGCCGAAGTGGCCTGAGCCCACCTCCTCGTCGCTGCGGCTGATACGGACAACCGCGGCACGACCCATTTGATGACAGTTGCGAGACAAGGCTGACGAAATGAGCGTCCAGCCCCGTCCAGCCATTTCATTCACGCCATTCGTCGCCACCTGAGGAACGGCGTGTAACCGATCGCGCTCTGCTCACGAAACGCTGAGTGAGGGCCGGCCTGTGATGCTCGCGCGCCTCGCCGGATCACCGTGACGGAGAGTGCGCATGTCGATTATTCTGGCCAGACGCGGCGTCTTGGCGGCCATTCCGCTTGGTGGGGCGCTCGCAGCCGCGGGCGCCACCAGCGCGCGGGCCGATACCACCGATCTCGTGCTGAACTGCGACACCGCGCTGTCGGGTGCGATGGCCGCAGTGACTGCCGGCTTCACGGCGAAAACGGGCGTCCGCATCAGGATTTTCCCGACAGCGCCCGGGCTGCTCCTGCCGCAGCTCGAACGCCAGATTCAGAATGATCTGATCGTCTCGCGGACCGATATCGTCGAGCAGGCCGCGCGCCAGGGGCTGCTGCAGCCCGGCAGCCAGGTGGGGGTTTGGCTCAATCGCCTGGTGCTGATCGGCGTACCCGGAAGCAACGAGGCGGCGCTGAAAGGGCGAGTTGCCGCTGTCGATCCCACCGCGGGCTCGGGCTTTGACGGCTCCGCCATCCTCGCCCGCCTGCAATCGCAGCCTGCAAAGATCATCGGCTGCATCGATGAGGATGACGTGCTGGGGGCGCTGCGGCGGGGCGAGGCGGATGCCGGTCTGGTGTATCTCACCGCCGCACGAGCCAATCCGAGCATGACGATCCTGGCCCGCCCCGCGGATGATGTCGCGCCGCCTGCACGTCTGTCGGCGGCGGCGACGATCCTGGCGCGCCATGCATCGCCGTCCGCCTTCACCGCATTTTTGGCAGACCCCGGCTCGGTCAATCTGTTGCGTGCCGCTGGCCTGGAGTTGGCGGCATGAGCGGGCAGGGGGTACAGACCCACGCGCTGACGACGCGCATTGCGCACTGGACCATGGCGATTTCGATCCTGGTGATGATCGGCAGTGGCTGGCGCATCTACAATTCCGCACCGATCTTCGACTTCACCTTTCCCGAATGGGCCACACTCGGTGGTGATGGTGAAATCTCTCTGGCCATTCACGGCGATCCCGGCGTGGCCACCGCGCTGCTATGGCATTTCGCGGGCATGTGGCTGTTGGCGGCGAGCTATTTTTTGTTTGTGGGGTATGGCATCGGCTCAGGCCATTTCCGCCGCGACTTTCTGCCGGTAGGGCCAAAATCGTTCCTGCGTGACTTCATCGCCGCCGCGCGCTTCCGCTTGGCCCACACGCTGGGTGAATATAACGCGGTGCAGAAGGCGCTCTATATGGCCGTTCTGTTCGGCGTCGCGGTGATGATCATTTCCGGTGTCGCAATTTGGAAACCCGTGCAGACCTATCCGCTGGAATTGGCATTTGGTGGCTTTCAGGGCGCGCGTCTCATTCACTTTCTCGCGATGGCCGGCATTGTTCTCTTCGTCGTGGTCCATCTCGCACTTGTCGCCCTGGTGCCCAGCACGCTGGTCGCGATGATCACCGGCCGGGCTGGCGCTAAACCTGTTTCCGTCGCCGAGGAGACATCATCATGGCGCTGATCCGACGCGACATGCTGAGCCAGACGATGACCCTCGGCGGCCTGACGATGCTGACCGGCTGCGATGTCAGCGATAGCGATGCGGTGCAATCGGCACTGGAGACCGTCTCGCGTTTCAACGATCGTGTGCAGGCAGCGATTTTCGGTGAGAACCGTCTCGCACCGACGTTCGCTGACGCATTGGCGGTGAAGGATTTTCGCTACAACGCCTGGTACGGCCCGGACAAGGCGCCGCGCCTGGAGGAAGCCACCTACCGGCTCTCGCTCGCCGGTCGCATCGCCGACAAGAAGCCCTGGACTGTCGCGCAACTGCACGCGCTGCCGCAACAAAGCCAGACCACACGCCACGTCTGCGTGGAAGGCTGGAGCATGATCGGCAAATGGGGCGGCACGCCACTGCGCACGTTCCTGCAGCGCATTGGTGCTGACACGTCGGCAAAATATGTTGGCTTCGAATGCGCCGATGGCTATTACGAAGGCATCGACATGGCCACGGCGCTGCATCCGCAAACGCTCATGGCGTTCTCACTGGCCGATGAGATCATCCCCTTCGAGCATGGCTTCCCGTTCAAGCTGCGCATTCCCACCAAGCTCGGATTCAAGAATCCCAAGTTTATCACAACGATCTATGTCAGCAACACGCAGCCCCGCGGCTATTGGCCAGATCGCGGCTATAACTGGTTCAGTGGGATCTGATGATGACGCGCGGGGTGACCGACAGCTGCGCGATCGGTGTGATGGCGAAGGCGCCGCAGGCTGGCCGTTCGAAAACCCGCCTATGCCCCCCCCTGGCACCGGACCAGGCCGCCGCGTTGAGTGCCGCGTTCCTGCGCGACACCACCGAGAACATCGCCGAGGCCGCCCGTCTCGCGCCGATTTCGGCCTATGCCGCCTACGCGCCGGCGGGGAGCGAGGCGCTGTTCGATGGTCATCTCGCCACCGGCACATCGCTG
>CAIVDX010000456.1 GCA_903904805.1 uncultured Rhodospirillales bacterium | reverse complement strand
ATCCTCGGCGGGGCGCCCACCCCAGCCGCCGCCGAAGATGTTCATCAGCAGGAAGCGCGAGCGATCGGGCCGGAAGCCGAAGAAGGAACAGCCACCCATGTCGCCCTTGTGCGCGGCGGGCACCATCGTCGGCACCGCGGGGGCGAGGGCCTTGAGGATGGTGTCGATCACGGTGGGGAGCGCGATGCTCCACAGGCCGAGCGCGGCCGGCGGCCGGGCGGAGAGCATTGTGCCATCGGGAAGATTGACGATCAGCGGGCGGAAGCAGCCCTCGTTGACGTCGAGATCGGGCGAGGTGAGCGCCTTGAAGGCGACGCGCGCGCCGGCGATGCCGCCGGAGCGGCCGGAGTTCATCGGCCCCGCGGTTTGCGGATTCATTTCCGTGTAGTCGACCTCCATGTCCGACCCGCGCACCCGCACGGTGACCTTGATGCGCAGCGGCTTGTCGAGCGTGCGGCCATCATTGTCGAGCGCGGACTCGGCGGTGTAGTCGCCATCGGGGATCTTTTCGACCACCGCGCGCACCGCGCGTTCGGTCTGGTTCCAGACCTCATCGATGCAGGCTTCGACAATATCCTGGCCATAGCGTTTCAGCAGTTCGCCATAGCGCCGCGCGCCAAGCTGGCAGGAGGCGATCTGCGCGCGCAGGTCGCCCAGGGCGGCGGCGGGATAGCGGATATTGTCGTTGATGATCTGCCAGATGCTTTCGTTGCGGTCGCCTTTTTCGTAGATTTTCAGCGAGCGCAGCTGCAGCCCCTCGGCGTAGATTTCCGAGGTGGCGGTGGAGCCGAAGCCCTGGCGGGAGCCGCCGATATCCACCCAGTGCGCGCGGTTGGCGGCGAAGCCGACCAGCTTGCCGTCGTGGAAACATGGCGCGTAGAGCACGACATTGTTGAGATGCTGGCCGCAGACCTCGCCATGATTCATGATCAGCACGTCGCCGGGGTGAAAGCCATCCAGGCCGTAGCGCGCGATGCCATCGGCGACCGCGGTGCCGAGATCGGCGAGGAAGATCGGCAGACCGCCGCGATTCTGCGAAATCATCCGCGCCTGCGTGTCGAGAAGGCCGCAGCAGAAATCGCGGACTTCGTAGATCATCATGTTATAGGCGGATTTCATCAGCGCGTGCGCCATTTCGTCGGCATAGGCGACGACGGCGTTGCGGACGACTTCGACGGTGATGGGGTGCGCTTGGGTCATGCTGTCCTCAGGCGTCAATGGCGATCTGGACGATCAGATGGCCGGATGCGTGCACGGTGGCGATGTCGCCAGGGTGGAGCAGGAAGGTGCAGTTCGGCTCCTCGATCACCGCCGGGCCTGCGACCACCGCGCCGGCTTGCAGCGAGGGGCGCCAGACGATGCGGGTGGGCAGCGGGTTGAGCGGATCATCGAAGATCACATCACGCATCTGGTCGGGCACATGGGCTTCGTGCTCCCAGGGCGCGCAGAGCCAGCGCTCGGCCAGCGTGTCCTGCCGCGCGGCGGTGACGACGAGGCGGATGGCGACGATCTCCATCGATTCGTCGGGTGCGGACTGGCCGTAGCGTTGCGCGTGCTCGGCATTGAAGGCGGCGCGCACGGCGCTGTCGTCGGCGGTGAGATCGGTGGCGTCGCGCAGTGGAATGGAGATGGCGTGCTCCTGACCGACATAGCGCAGATCGGCAAGAAAGCGGAAATCGGCGATCTCGCTGTCGACCAGATCGCGCACCAGGGCCTCGCGGCCGGCGGCGGCGAGTTCGGTGAAGATGGCGCTGATCTCGGCCGCATCGAGCGCGCCGAGACGGCCGATCAGCGTGCGCACGAAATCCTGCCGCCAGCTCGCCATCAGCATGCCCAGGGCGGAGAAGGTGCCGGGCAGTTTCGGAATCAGCACGGTGGGTATGAAGATTTCGCGCGCGATGGAGACCGCGTGCAGCGGGCCGGCACCGCCGAAGGCGATCAGCGCGGTGTCACGCGGGTCAACCCCCTTGTTCACCGACACGGCGCGCACCGCCAGTGACATCGCGCTGTCGGCGATGCGCACGATGCCCAGCGCGCCGTCTTCCACCGACAGGCCAACCGGCTTGCCGACCTTGTCGGCAATCGCATCGCGCGAGGCCTGCACATCAAGCTTCATGCCGCCATTGAGGAAGCGCTGCGGATTGATGCGGCCGAGCACCAGATTCGCGTCGGTCACCACCGGCAGGCCGGCACCGCGGCCATAGCAGGCGGGCCCGGGATCAGCACCCGCGCTTTGCGGGCCGACATGGATGCCGCCGGCGGCGTCACACCAGGCGATCGACCCACCGCCGGCGCCAACTTCGATGATGTCGACAACAGGCAATTGCATCGGCTGGCCGCTGGCCTGGTCGTCGCCGATCACGTAGCCGTCCTCGATGGCCGGGGCGCCGTCGGTGATCAGGCTGCATTTCGCGGTGGTGCCGCCCATGTCGAAGCCGATGCAGCGGGCGAGGCCGAGTTCCCTGGCCAGGCGCCCGGCGCCGATCATGCCGGCGACGGGGCCGGATTCCATCATCGACACCGGCTGCACCTGCGCGGTGCGGATCGACATCACGCCGCCATTGCTGCGCATGATGGCGATGCGGCCATCGAGCCCATCGTTGCGCAGATGATCCTCCAGCCGGCGCAGATAGCCCTGCACGCGCGGGCCCACGAAGGCGTTCAGCGCGGTGGTGGAGGTGCGCTCATATTCGCGATATTCGCGCAGGATTTCGTGGCTGAGGGTGATGAACAGATCGGGTGCCGCGGCGCGCAGCATCTCGCCGATGCGGCGCTCATGCGCGGGGTTCGCCCAGGCATGCAGCAGGCACACCGCCACCGCCTGCACGCCGTCCGCCCGCAGACGGGCGATGATGTCGGCCACCGAGGCTTCATCGAGCGGGGTGAGCACCGCGCCCGACGCCGTCATGCGTTCGACCGCCTCGTAGGTCAGATGGCGCGGGATCAGCGGCTGCGGGCGGTGGAAGAACAGGTTGAACGCCTCGATGCGATTGCCGCGGCCGATGGCGTAGGTGTCGCGGAACCCCAGCGTGGTGATCAGCGCGGTTTTGGCGCCCTTGCGCTCCAGCACCGTATTGATGGCGATGGTGGAGCCGTGGAGCACCTCGGTGAGGCCGGCGATGTCGACCGCGGCCAGCGAGAGGCTGTCGGCCACGCCGGCGGTGGGGTCGGCCGGCACGGTGGAGGTTTTCGAGGTGACGATGCGGCCGTCAATGCAGCCGACCAGGTCGGTGAAGGTGCCGCCGATATCGATGCCGACGATGTTCATCGCAAACCTCCCGTGAGTTGGCGCGGGCATGCGCCCGCCGGGCCGGTGAAGCAACGGGGTGGTTGACGAGGGGGTCATTGTCCTGAGACTATCACTTATGTTCCCCGCAAGCTTTCGCCGCCTGGAAGTGTTCATCGCCGTCGTGGAGGCCGGCAGCGTGCGCGGGGCGGCCGACCGGCTGGGCATCTCGCAGCCCTCGGTGAGCGGCCATGTGCAGGCGCTGGAGCAGCAGCTGGGGCAGACCCTGTTCGAGCGCCGGCGTGGCGCCGCCTCCGGCCTCACCGAGCATGGGCGGCGGCTGCATGAGCGCGCGGTGGCGCTGCTGGCGCAGGCCGAGGCGATGGCCAGCAGCCTGGGCCTGGCGGGCGGCGCGAAGAGCCGGCTGGTGGTGTGCGCCCAGCGCAGCATCGCCAATTTTCTGATCACCGAGCCGATGGCCGATTTCGCCCGGCGGCGCGAGGATCTGGAGCTGGTGATCGAGGCCGGGCGCTATGAGGATGTGGTGCGCGCGCTGCTCGATGGCCGCGCCGATATCGGCTTTCTGTTCGCCCGCGGCCATGTGATGGATGTGGCGAGCGAGGTGGTCGGCCAGGCCGGGTTCCGGTTCTATGCCGGCCCGCAGCACCCGCTGGCCCGGCGCGAACGCATCGAGATCGGCGAGTTGGCGCGCCATGGCTTCGTGATCGCCGATCGCGGCTCGCGCTTCGCCCGCATGGTGGATGAGATGCTGGCCGAGGCCGGTGTGCCTGCCTCGCCGGTTGCCTGCCAGGTGCAGGAGGCGGCGATCGTGCGGGCGATGGTCAGCCGTGGCGTCGGGCTCACCTGCTCGCTGGTGTGCAGCATGACCGAGGCGGTGCGGCGCGGCGAGGTGGTGGAATTGCCCGTCGCCTGCCCGCCTTTGTGGGTGGATGTGCGCCAGGCCTTCGCCGCCGGGCGCCGACCCGGACGCGCGGCGGTGGAGTTCGCCCAAGCGCTATCCATGTCGGCCGCGCTGGCCGCCGCCTGACCCGGCGGCGCGCTTGCCAAGCCGGCGCGGCTGACCGATGGTCCCGCCCGGACATCCGGGAGGACGGACAAATGAAGCTGATCGCCAAAGCCCTATGCCTCGCGGTGTGTGCCGCGCCGGTGGCCCGGGCTGCCGACGATGTGAGCATCGGCAAGGCGGTGGAGACCTCGTTCGCGTTCACCACGCTGGATATCGGCATCGCCGCGGGTATTTTTCAGTCGGAGGGGCTGAATGTGAGCATGCCGGCCTTTCGCGGCGATGCGGTGCTGCAGCAGGCGATGGCCTCGGGCTCGGTCGATTTCGGGCTCGGCTCCGGCCCGGCGATGGGTTTTCACGTGAAGGGCGCGCCGGCACCGGCGATCGCGGTGATCGCGGGGCCGCCGTACAACATGTCATTGTGCGTGCCGGTGAAGGGCGGCGTGCAGGGCCCGCAGGAGCTGCGCGGCAAGCGGATCGGCTTCACCACGGTGGGCAGCCTGACCGACTGGCTGGTGCGTGAGACCTCGCGCCAGGAAGGCTGGGGGAGCGACGGGATCAAGGGCATGGCGCTGGGGCCGAACAGCTCCTCCGCGGCGGCGGTGCGCAGTGGGCAGGCGGATGGGTTCGTGAGCGAGCTGGCCAGCTGCCTGCAGCTGCAGCATGATGGCGCGTTTCGCGTGCTGGTGAATTTTGGTGACCGGATCAAGCAGTTCTACACCCATGTGATGTTCGCGCGGCAGGAGGTGATCGACACCAGGCCGGATGTGGTGCGCCGTGTGCTGCGCGCCTGGTTCCGCACGATCGCCTTCATGCGCGCGAACAAGGCGCCCTCGATGGTGGGCGCGCAGCACACGATGGGGCTGTCGGAGGGGGTGGCGTCGGAGACCTATGACAAGGAGATCGCGATGATGTCAGACGATGGCGCATTCGATCAGCCGACATTGCAGATCGTCGCGGCTTCGCTGAAGGAGCTGGGCATTCTGGATGAGGTGCCGCCGACGTCGGCGCTGTATGACGGGCGCTTCGTGCCGGTGAAGCTGCCCTGAGGGATGGCATTCAGCAAGGTCTTCGCTGATCTGGAGATTGGCGACCACGCCGCGATGACCCGCCGCGTGACCGCCGATGATCTGTATGTGTTCGCCCATGTCAGCGGCAATCTGAATCCGGCGAACCTGCCCGCCACCGATCGCGCATGTGACGACGGCACGGCACCGGCGCCCTCGATGTGGCTGGGCTCGCTGTTCTCCGCGGTGCTGGGCAATCTGCTGCCCGGCCCGGGCACGGTGTATCGCGCGCAGTCGCTCACCTTTCTGAGCCGCGCGCATGTGGGTGATGTGCTGACAGTGACGGTGCGTGTTTCGGAAAAGACACCGCCGGATCAGGTGAGTCTGCGCACGCAGATCCTGCGTGGCGCTGAGGTGCTGGTCGATGGCCTGGCTGTGATCAGCCCGCCGGCGCAGGCGATTGCCTATCGCGACCCTGGCCTGCCCGAGTTGACCGTCGCGCTGCACCGCCATGCCGCGCGCCTGCAGGCCGCCTGCGCGCCGTTGCCGCCGCTGCCGACGGCGGTGGTGGCTCCCGAAGATGACAGCTCCCTGCTGGGGCCGATGGAAGCGCGTGATGCCGGGTTGATCGCGCCGATTCTGCTCGGCAACGAGACGAAAATCCGGACGATCGCGGCCGGCCTCGGCCTTGATCTCACCGGCATCGAGATCATCGACCTGCCCAGCCACGACGCGGCGGCCGCCCGTGGCGTGGCACTGGTGCATGAGGGCCGGGTTGGTGCCGTGATGAAAGGCGCTTTGCACACCGACGAACTTCTCAGGCATGTGGTGAAGTCGCAGGGCGGGCTGCGCGTTGGTCGGCGCATCTCGCATGTGTTCGTGATGGATGTGCCGCATCTGTCGGACCTGCTGCTGGTCACCGATGCGGCGATCAACATCGCGCCCACGCTTGAGGACAAGGTGGACATCACGCAGAATGCGATCGATCTGGCGCTCGCACTCGGCATCAGGCTGCCGAAGGTGGGCATTCTCTCCGCGGTTGAGGTGGTGAACCCGAAGATCCAATCCACGCTGGACGCGGCGGCGCTGTCAAAGATGGCGGACCGCGGCCAGATCCGCGGCGGCCTGGTGGACGGGCCGTTGGCGATGGACAATGCGATCAGCCTGTCGGCGGCAAAAACCAAAGGCATTGTCTCATTGGTTGCCGGTCGCGCCGATGTGCTGGTGGCGCCGGGCCTGGAAGCCGGAAACATTCTGGCGAAGGAACTCACCTATGCCGCGCAGGCGGAGGGTGCCGGCATCGTTCTGGGGGCGAAAGTGCCGGTGTTGCTGACCAGCCGTGCGGACGATGCCGCCGCGCGGCTGTTCAGCTGCGTGGTGGCAGTGCTGTTCGAGGCCTGGCTGCGCACCGGCACAAGCGCAGTGCCGCCGCCGGCCAGGGCTTGAGATGGCGCATGTCATCACGCTGAACGCCGGGTCGTCATCGATCAAGTTCGCGCTGTTTGAGGATCATGCGGTTGAGCCGGCCGCTTTGGCGATCGGGCTCGCTGAGATTGATGGCGCGGCGCGCCACATCAAGGTGCGTGATGCTGTCGGCACCATCACCCATGAGGAGCGCTGGGAATCGCGGGCGGATGTGGGCTTTCACACCGACACGCTGCAGCGCGTGCTGGCCTGGCGGCGCACCGCCTTTCCGCACGCCCAGGTGATCGCCGCCGGCCACCGCGTGGTCCATGGCGGACCGACCATGAGCGCGCCGGCCATCGTGACCGATGAGGTGCTGGCGTATCTGCGCACCCTGGTTCCACTTGCGCCATTGCATCAGCCGCACTCCATCGCCGGCATTCTGGCGGCGCGCGACGCCTGGCCGCATGTGCAGCAGGTCGCCTGCTTCGACACCGCCTTTCATCGCGGCCAGCCCTTTGTTGCCGATACCTTTGCCATCCCGCGCCATTTCTACGACGAGGGTGTGCGCCGCTATGGCTTTCATGGGCTTTCCTATGAATATGTCTCGCAGAAATTGCAGCGGATCGCGCCGCACCATGCCGCCGGGCGGGTGGTGGTTGCGCATCTGGGCAACGGCGCCTCGATGTGCGCGATCCGCGATGGGCTTTCCGTGGCGAGCACGATGGGTTTCACCGCGCTTGACGGGCTGCCGATGGGCACGCGCTGCGGCCAGCTCGACCCGGGCGTGGTGCTCTACCTCATGCAGGAGCGCGGCATGAGTGCAGATCATGTGGCGGACATGCTGTATCGCCAGTCGGGCCTGAAGGGGCTGTCGGGCCTGTCGCACGACATGCGCGAGCTCGAAGCCGCGGGCACCGCCGAGGCGAACCAGGCGATCGAGTATTTCATCTCGCGCATCCGTCGGGAGCTTGGCGGATTTGCTGCCGTACTCAAGGGACTTGACGCGATGGTGTTCTGCGGCGGCATCGGCGAGAATTCATGGCATGTGCGCGAGCGCGTGCTGGAAGGCATGGAATGGATCGGGGTGGAGCTGGACCGCACGGCAAACCGTGCCGGTGCCGATATCATTTCCACCGAGCGCTCGCGCGTGCGGGTGTTCGTGATCCGCACCAATGAGGAGGCGATGATCGCCCGCCACACGATCGAGGTGCAGCGCGCCGCGATTTGACCCTGCGGTCCGCCATGGCATGATCGCGGCAGGTCGGCCCGCGCGGATGGCGTGAGGATCGACCAGGTCAAAGCTGGGGAGTGACGCGCGATGCGCCATATGGCACTGGTGGGGGGGATGGTGCTGGCTGCCTGCCTCGGCGCGCACGCGGCCGAGCCGGTGAGGATCGATGTCATTCTCCCGCTTTCCGGCAACAGCGCCTTTGCCGGGCAGACCTTGCAGCGTGTGCTGAATCTGGTGGCCGACAAGGCGACGCGCGAGGGCGGCATTGAGGGGCGCCCTGTTCAGTTCATCTACCATGACGACCAGACCAGCCCGCAGACCGCGGTGCTGCTCGCCACCGAGGCGATTTCCAAACATCCGCCTGTGATCATGGGATCCGCTCTGGTGGCGATGTGCAATGCGATGGCGCCGCTGATGCGCAACGGCCCGCTGCTCTATTGTCTTTCGCCGGGATTCCATCCCGCGCCTGGCTCCTACGCCGTGACGGTCGGGGCCTCCACGGCCGACACCATGCGCACGCTGATGCGGTTTTTTCGCAGCAAGGGCTGGACGCGCCTGGCGATGATCTCCTCCACCGATGCCACCGGGCAGGATGCCGATCGCGCGATGGCCGAGGCGCTGGCGGAAAATCCCGACATGCAGCTGGTCGCGCAAACCCATTTCGGGCTCAGCGATGTTTCGGTCACCGCGCAGGTCGAGCGCAGCAAGGAGGTGCGGCCCGACGTGTTCGTGGCATGGAGCACCGGCACCGCGCTCGCCACCATTCTGAAGGCGATCGCGCAATCCGATCTCGATATTCCCGTGGTGACGACGGCGGGCAATTTCATCTATGCGCAGATGGAACGGTTTGCCGGGCTGTTCCCTCGCCAGCTTTATATCGGCAGCGCGCTGTTCCCCGCCCATCCCGGCCTGGCTGTGGACCCCCGCGTCGAGGCGGTGCAGCAGGATGCCTATGGCGCGCTGGCTGGCCAGCACATGCTGCCGGACAACATGACCGGCACCAGCTGGGACGCCGCGATGATCATCATCGACGCGCTGCGCCATCTCGGCACCACCGCCACGCCGGCGCAGATGCGCGCCTATATCAGCGGGCTGAAGGATTGGCCGGGGATCGATGGCATCTATGACTTCCACGACAAGCCTGAGCGTGGGCTTGGCGTGTCAGACACCGTGGTGGTGCGGTGGGATGGCGAGGCCGGGCGGTTCGTGTGGGCCAGCATGCCGGGCGGCGCGCCGCTGCCATAGCGCCCGGCGCACTCTTTCATTGGCCGCCCGGTTGGTGGAAGATGCGGCATGGATCATCCAGCCCCCTTCGCCGGCAGTCCGCGCGGCATCATCGATCCCTCCACCGCCCCTGGCACCGTGGCCGGCCGCTATCTGCGACGCTTCTGGCACCCGATCTATCATGGCGTGGACCTGCCTGCCGGCCGTGCGGTGCCGCTGCGGATCATGGGCGAGCGCTTCACGCTCTATCGCGGCGAGGGCGGGCAGCCGCATCTGATCGACGGGCGCTGCCCGCATCGCGGCACGCTGCTCGCCACCGGCTGGGTGGAGGGCGACGATCTCAGATGCTTCTACCATGGCTGGAAGTTCGGCCCGGATGGCGCGTGCCTTGAGCAGCCGGCCGAGGAATCCCGCTTCTGCCACAACACCCCCGCGCGCGGATTTGCGGTGCGGGAATATCTTGGCCTGATCTTCGCCTATCTCGGCGAGGGCGCCCCACCGGACCTTCCCCGCTATGAGGCGTTTGAATCCTTCGAGGGGCTGCTGGAGCTCGATTCCTATTCGCGGGACTGCAATTTTTTCCAGAACCTCGAAAATGCCCTGGATATGAGCCATGTCGGCTTCACCCACGGCGACAATCGCGCGGCGT
>CAIVDX010000455.1 GCA_903904805.1 uncultured Rhodospirillales bacterium | reverse complement strand
GCGGCATCCAGGCTGGCACGCAGGCGGAGTGTGAAATCAGTCAACTGAGTGGGCGGCATCGCCAGCTGGCGATCATCCGCCGGCCCTACCAGCGCCTCGGCGAACCCGCCCTCCCACTCCGGCGAGAGCGTGATCAACGGGATATAGCCATCCGGCCCGGTATGGGCCTCGCTGATCTGCCGTGCGAGCCTGGCGCGCACATGTGCCACGATCGCCCCGATCGGCCGGCCATTGCCGCAGGACTCGCCGATGCCCTCCAATATGGTCGGCAGATCCCGCACCGAAATCCGCTCCGCCAGCAGCGCCTGTAACACGCGCTGCACCCCACCCAACGTGAATTGCCCGGGGATCAGATCGCTCACCAGCCGCTGATGCTCGCGCGGCAGTTCATCCAGCAGCTTCTGCGTCTCGGCATAGCTCAGCAGCTCCGCCATGCTCTGCCTGGCCACCTCGGTGAGATGGGTGGTCAGCACGCTCGCCGGATCGACCACTGTGTAACCGCGCAGGATCGCGCTCTCCCGTAGGGTCGGCGGCACCCACACCGCCGGCAGCCCGAACGCCGGGTCCACCGCCGCCTCGCCCGCCAGATCCGGCTTGCCGCCACGCGGATCCATCACCAGCAACGCCGTCGGTCGCAACTCCCCACGCGCCGCCTCCAGCTCCTTCACCCGGATCGAGTAGCCCTCCGCCGCCAGCTGCACATTGTCCTGAATGCGCACCGGCGGCAGCACGAAGCCCATCTCAGCGGCGATCGAGCGCCGCAGCGCCTTGATCTGCTCGGTCAGCCGCGCGCTCTCGCCGCCGGCCAGCGTCAGCAGCCCGTAGCCGAGCTCCAGCCGGATCATGTCCATCCGCAGGCTTTCCGAAATCGGCGGCTCCAGCGGCGCCACGCTCACCGCCGCCGCTACCGGCGCGTCCGCTGGCCGTTGCTGCCGCCACCAGGCCGCCGTCCCCGCCAGGCCCGACAGCCCGAGGAATGGCAGCGCCGGCAACCCCGGCATCAGCGCCAGCACAAACGCCGCCGCCGCCGCCAGCGCCAACGGCTGCGGGCTGCCACCGAGTTGGCGCACCAGCGCCGCATGGGCCGACCCCTCGGTGCTCCCCTTGGTCACCACGATGCCGGCCGCGGTGGAGACCAACAACGCGGGGATCTGCGACACCAGCCCGTCACCCACGGTGAGTGTGGTGAAGGTGGCAGCGGCATCGCCGAACGCCATGCCATGCCGCAGCAGCCCGATCGCTAGCCCGCCAATGATATTGATCGAGGTGATGATCAGCGCGGCCACAGCATCCCCGCGCACGAATTTCGCCGCGCCATCCATCGCGCCGTAAAACCCGCTCTCCTCCTCCAGCTCGCGCCGGCGCACCCGCGCCACATCCTCCTTGATGAGCCCCGACGACAGATCGGCATCGATTGCCATCTGCTTGCCCGGCATCGCATCGAGGCTGAATCTGGCAGCAACTTCGGCGATGCGCCCGGAGCCCTTGGTGATCACCATGAAGTTCACCACCAGCAGGATGGCGAACAGGATCAGCCCGATCACCACGTCGCTGCCCATCAGAAAGCCACCGAAGGCCGCCACCACATGCCCGGCCGCCAGCGGCCCCTCATGCCCGCGCGAAAGGATCAGCCGCGTCGTTGCCACGTTCAGCGACAATCGCAACAATGTTGTCAGCAGAAGCAATGTTGGAAAGCTGGTGAAGTCCAGCGGCCGGCGCAGAAACACTGCCACCATCAGCACCAGTACCGATGCGGTGACCGAAATCGACAGCCCCACATCGAGCAGAAACGCGGGCAGTGGCACCACCAGCACCGCCAGCAGTGCGATGATCCCCAGCGCAAGTCCGATATCGGATGCCGGAACGAACTGTCGCCAATCCTCCAGCTGTCGTGGCAGGGCGATCGCCATCTCAGGCGGCACTCAGCGCGCCGGGCGGCGGCGGCACGGCCACACCCTGGGCGGCATAGTCGCGCAATTTGTTGCGCAGCGCGCGGATCGAAATCCCCAAGATCGCGGCCGCATGCGTGCGATTGCCCAACGTATGGCCCAGCGTCTGCAGAATCAGTTCGCGCTCCATCTCTCCCATGCTGCGCCCCGCCAGACTGCGTCCGCCCCGCGCCGGCTCCTGGTGGGCCTGGGCCGGCGTCGTTGCGAAATGCTCCGCACCGATGAGCGGGTCATTGGCCAGCAGCACCGCGCGATGGATGGCGTTCTCCAACTCGCGCACATTGCCGCGCCACGGATGGCTCTCCAGCCTTGCCAGCGCGTCCGGCGAGAGCGCGCGCGCCGGCAGGCCGTTCAATTCGGCGAAATGGCGCAGGAAATGCGCCGATAGCGCCGCGATATCCGCCGGCCGCTCGCGCAGCGGCGGGATATGCAACGCCACGACATTCAAGCGAAAATAGAGATCTTCCCGAAACCGCCCGGCTGCGATTTCGGCGGCCAGATCGCGATTGGTGGCGGCCAGGATGCGCACATTCACCTTCACCGGTGCCGCACCACCCAGCCGATCGATCTCGCGCTCCTGGATCGCGCGCAGCAATTTCGCCTGCAGCCTGACGTCCAGCTCGCCGATCTCATCAAGCAGCAGCGTGCCGCCGTCAGCCGCCTCGAACTTGCCCACGCGCCGCGCCAGCGCACCGCTGAACGCGCCCTTCTCATGGCCGAACAATTCAGATTCCAGCAGGCTCTCTGGTAAGGCGGCACAATTCAGCGCCACGAACGGCCCCGAGGCCCGACGCGAGGCCCGATGAATATGGCGCGCCAGCACCTCCTTGCCGGTGCCTGATTCCCCGGTGATCAACAACGACACATCCGCCCGTGCCACCCGCTCGGCCTGGGCAAGCAGATCCAGCATCACCCGGTCACGAGCGATCAGAAGATGGCTTTCACCCGATGCCGCCTGCAGGATCGCCGCGATCAGATCGGGGTCAGGCGGCAGCGGCAGAAATTCTCGCGCACCCGCCCGGATCGCCCGCGCCGCCTGGTCAGGATGCGGATCGACACCG
>CAIVDX010000454.1 GCA_903904805.1 uncultured Rhodospirillales bacterium | reverse complement strand
GGCAGGAACACGATCTTCGGTGTGGGGGCGAGATAATGCACATAGGGCTCGAAGCCGCGCGCGATGAATGTGCTGGCGCCGAGCAGCAGGCCGGCGGCGATGCCCAGCGTGCCGCCGATCAGCAGCGCGCCGCCGACCTCATAGGCGGTGACCGCGAGATGGCGGTAGAATTCGCCGGAGACCAGCATCTGCACGATGGCGCGGACGATCGCATCGAGCGAGGGGATCACGCCGCGATAGAGCAGGCCGGACCAGGAGACCAGCTGCCAGAGCGTGAGGATCACGACCGCGGCGGCGAGCCGCAGCAGCAGGATCGGGTCGGTGATCAGGCGCGGCCGAGCCATTTTTCGCTCCACTCGCCGATCGCGTAGAAGATGATGGAGATGACGATGACGAATGCGATCGCCGCGAACATGCGTGCGATCTCGAAACGGTCGCCGAGCGAGGCGATCAGGTCGCCCATGCCGCCGAAATGGATGAGATATTCCAGGCCCACCACCGAGATCAGCGCGATGATCAGGCCCAGCCGCAGGCCGGTGCCGATCACCGGGGCGGCGGCGGGCAGCAGGATGCGGAAGAACAGGTCGCGCTGCGTCAGGCGCAGCGAGCGGCCGACATTGATCAGCGTGCGGCGCACGCCGTCGAGCCCTTCCTTGGTTTTCAGGATCACCGGCGGCAGGGCGGCGAAGACGGCCATGGCGATGATGGTGGCGGCGTTGCGGCCGAACACCACGAGGAACAGCGGGTAGAGAAGAACCAAGGGTGCGGCAGCAAGATTGGCGACCCAGTTCTCGAAGGCGTAGCCGGCCAGGCGGTGGCGGTGCAGCAGCCAGCCGAGCGGGATGCCGATCAGCGCGGCGATCACGCCGGCGGCCATGGTTTCACCGAGCGATTGCAGGAAGGCGCCGGGGAGGTCTTCCTCGGTGAACAATTCGGGGAAGGCGGCGGCGATGTCGTTCGGGGCGGGGGCGACGAAGCGGTTGATCGCGCCGGCGTCGGCGAAGCCCTGCCAGATGGCGATCAGCGCGGCGAGTGTTGCCAGCCCGACCACGGGCGGCAGCACGCGCGCGCGCAGGTTGGCCCGTGCTGCCATCAGCGGTGCTGCCATCAGGGTTTCTTGATCATGTCGCTCAGCAGCGGGGCGACATCGGCGGTGGTGAGTTTTTTCGGGGTGAATTTGAATTCCGCCGCCTGGGCGAGAATCTGCTCCATGCCCATCACCTCGTAGGGCTGCACGGTGGCCTCGGGGATGAATTCGGTGATGGCCTGCCTGGCGATGTCGAGCGGGACGTTGGCGGCCTCGGCGAGATACTGCACGCCGCGCGGGTTGTGATAGGCGAACTCGATCGCCTTCACATAGACGCGATGATAGATCTCGAACGCGGCCTTCTTGGCGGCCAGTGCGCTGACGGTGCTGAAGTTCACCCGGATCGTTTCGTGCTTGAACAGCTCGGCGTCGGCGCCGCGGCCGATGATGCGCACCTGGCCGTCGCGCGCGGCGACGAGGTTGAACGGCACGCCGGACCAGCCGGCATCGATCTGGCCGGACATCAGCTGGGTGGTGGAGTTGGGAATGCCGCCGACCGAGACCGGCTTGGCGGTGGCGCCGACGCCGGCCTGGGCGAGCATGGCCTGCAGCACCAGGTGCGAGGAGGAGCCGGGCTCGGAGAAGGCGACGGTCTTGCCGGCGAGATCGGCCATTGTCTTGATCGGGCTGTCGGCCTTGACGATCCAGAACAGGTCGCCGGCGGTGGTCATTTCGGCGGAGATCACCCGCACCGGCGCGCCCTTGGAATAGGCGCCGACGATGCCGAGAATGCCGGTGCCGACGGCGAGATCGACCGAGCCGGAGATCACCGCCTGGATGGTCTGCGAGCCGCCCTGGGTGTAGACCGTTTCGACATCAAGACCTTCGGCCTTGAACATGCCTTCCTTGATCGCATAGTCGGTGAAACCGGTGTCCCAGTTGCCTTTTTGCGGCACGGCGACCTTGAGGGTTTCAGCACAGGCTGGCAGCGCGATGAGGGCTGCGGCGAGAATGGTGGTGATGCTGCGGATCATGGCGTTTCCCCGATGTTGCGGGTCTGGGCCCGCTGCCGGCATGATGCCTTTGCTGATCGTGGAAGGCAATCGAGGGGCCAGGGGTGATGCCCCTGGCCCCGCGCAGGTTACTCGGCCGCGAGCGGCGGCTCCACCAGCTTTTTCTGCTGCTCGATGCCGAACAGCTTCAGCGCGTTGCCGCCGAGGATGTTGCGTTTGGCGGTCTCGCTCAGGAAGGGCAGATCGTAGATCACGCTCGGCAGGTCGAAGTCCCAGTGCGGGTAGTCCGACGACCACAAAAGCTGGGTTTCCGCCTTGATCATCTTGAAGGTCATCTCGAGGATCGATTTGTCCTTCGGGCGTTCCATCGGCTGCGAGGTGTAGAACATCTCCTGCATGTATTCGCTGGGCAGGCGCTTGAGCGAGGGCGCCTCGGACATGCGCATCATGTATTCGTGGTCGAGGCGCTGCATCAGGAAGGGCAGCCAGGCGAGGCCGGATTCGATCCAGATGGTCTTCAGCTTGGGGAACTTCTCGGGGATGCCGTTGATCACCCAGTTGGTCATGTGCACGAGATTATGCAGCACGAAGCCGAGCGCATGCACCGAAATGAACCGGTTGAGCAGCGCCATCGACTCCTCGCTCCAGTTGATGCCGGCATGGAATGACAGCGGCAGGCCGGTTTCCTCGATCAGCGCGTAGGTTTTCATATAGTCGTTGTGATAGACGCCATTGTTGCGCACCGCGGTGACGGTGAAGCCGACGACGCCCTTCTTGCCGGCGAATTCCTTCACCGTCTGGTAGGTGGCCTCGGGGTCGTTGAAGGGCAGATAGATCAGCGTGCGCATGCGATCTTCCTGCGGCAGCACGCGCTCGACCAGCCAGCGGTTATAGGCGCGGGCGAGCTGCACCTCGACCTCGACCTGCGGGTGCACGCCCAGGCCCAGCATCGGGGTGGGGAAGATCACCGCGAGATCCACACCCATCGCGTTCATCCAGCGCCGCGAGAGCTGCACGTCGCGGTGCTCCGGCCCGGGGGTCTTTTCCATCTTGCGCAGCGGATAGCGGGTGACGCGCCCGGCGACCTCCTGGTAGCCCACCGAGCCGCCGAGGAAGCCCGCGCCCTTCTGGCCGGACAGCATGGTGCTCTTGCAGATCTGATAGAGCACCGGATCATCGAAATATTCGAGGATCTCGGCCATGCTTTCGAGCTCGTAGTGGTGCGCGTCGACATCGACGATGGGGAAATTGTCGTAGCCGCGCTGGATGGCCTGGCGGCGCGCATTGGCGAGCAGCTTGGTGGTGTCGAATTCGGCCACGCTTTGCGTGCGGTAGTCGCTGAGCGGCAGGTCCATCGGTGGTCCTCCTGTTGGGGCTAGTGGCGGGCGGTCATCGCCTGCCAGATGCCGAGTTCGAAGAATTGAATGTTGAGAGTGCGCATCAGGGAAGTCACGGTGAGCATCACGTCGGTGGCGGTGACCGAGTTGGGGCCCGCGACGGGGGTGAGGCTCTTGTCGGTGTCGTTGCGGTAGCCGAAGATGCGGATCAGCGCGGCAAGTGCCACCTGCAGGTCTTCCTGCGGCAGGTCGCTGTCCGGCGGCAGATCCGCGATGAGGCGGATGGCGGCGGCGATGTCCTCAGGCGAGGACATACAGCTCGCCGTCACGCAGTTCGGTCTTGTAGCTGCGCACTTTCCAGGTGCGGTCGGCGGCGCATTCGCCGGTGCGCATGTCGAATTCCCAGCCATGCCAGGGGCAGACGAAATGCATCTCGCCCTTGTCCCACTTCATGCCGTGATAGGTGTTGTGTTCGCCCATCACCTCGAGCACGCGGTGCATCAGCAGGCCCTCGCAGGCCGGCCCGCCCTGGTGCGGGCAGTGATTGCGGTAGGCGAAAAACTCGCCCTCCCAGTTGAACACGCCGATCTCCACGTCGCCGTGGGTGATGATCGCGCGTTCGCCGCTGGCGATGCTGTCGGCGCGGCCGACATGAATCTCTGCCATAGCCTGTCCCCCCGTTTGTCCTGGCCCAACTTGGGTCAAGCACAACTTGACCGGACAAACCGTAAGGCCCCATACGATACGAAGTCAATAAAGGGGGGACATGCGGCGATGGACGGGTCCATCTCGCGGCAGGCAGAGGGTGACCATGAGGACCTGCAAAGTCTGGGGTGGCTGCTGCGCAGCGCGCATCGGGCGATGGTGCGTGGCCTGGCCGCCGAGCTCGCGCCGCATGGCATCACCAACGGGGAATGGTCGGCGCTGCGGGTGCTGTGGCGCGGCGACGGGCTGACGCAGGTGGAGCTTGCCGAGCGGCTGGTTCTCGAGAAGGCGTCGCTGACGCCGGTGATCGCCTCGCTGGAGCGCAAGCAGCTGATCACCCGCCGGCAGGACATGCAGGATCGGCGCAAAAGTCGCATTCTGCTGACCGAGGCGGGGCGCGGCCTGCGCGGGCGGGTGCGGCCGCTGGGCGAGGTGGTGAATCGGCGGGCGCAGGCGGGGCTGGACGCCGATGAGCAGGCGGCCTTGCATGACATGCTGCGCCGGGTGATCGCGGTGATCTCGCCAGCAGACGGCGGCACCGAGGCGGGCTAGAAGCCAATGCAACCAAAGACGGGCCAGGTGGCTCGCGCACAGCAAGAGGGTGATCGCGATGGATGATCAACAGCAGGACCCGATCGCGGGTCTGGAGCGGCCGGCCTCGCTGGTGCCGGAGCAGGCCCGTTTCGGCTCGGACGCGATCGCCGAGACGCTGCAGTCGCTGGATCTGAAATATATCGCGCTCAATCCGGGTGCCAGCTATCGCGGCCTGCATGACAGCCTGGTCAATCATCTCGGCAACGTGAATCCGCAGATGATCCTGTGCCTGCACGAGGAGCATGCGGTCTCGATCGCGCATGGCTGGGCGAAGGTGACCGGCACGGCGATGGGCGTGGCGGTGCATTCCAATGTGGGGCTGATGCACGCCACCATGGCGATCTTCAACGCCTGGTGCGATCGCATGCCGATGGTGATTCTGGGCGCGACCGGCCCGGTGGACGCGGCGCATCGCCGGCCCTGGATCGACTGGATTCACACCGCGGCCGATCAGGGCGCGCTGATTCGCAACTACACCAAGTGGGACAACCAGCCGGCCTCGGCGGCGGCGGCGCGCGAGGCGCTGCTGCGGGCGAAATGGATGGCCACCACCGCGCCGTGCGGGCCGGTCTATGTGAATCTCGATGCGGGGCTGCAGGAATCGAAGCTGGATGCGCCGCTGCCGCCGCTCGATCCCGCCCGCTACATGCCGACCATCAGCACGGCGCCCTCGGCGGCGGATGTGGCGACCGCGCTGGGGTGGCTGCGCGAGGCAAAGGCGCCGCTGATCCTGATGGGGCGTGTGGGCCGCAGCCAGGCCGAGTGGGATGCGCGGGTGCGGCTGGTGGAGATTCTCGGCGCGCGGGTGGCGACGGACAACAAGGTGGCCTCGGCCTTCCCGACCGAGCATGAGCTGCATCTGGGCGTGCCGGGCAGCTTCGCCGACAAGGATGTGGCCGCGGCGATCCGTGAGGCGGATGTGATCCTGAGCCTCGATTGGGTCGATCTGGGCGGCACGCTGCATGCGGCGTGCGGGGCGGCGCCGGCGGGCCGCGTGATTCAGGTGTCGCTCGATCACGTGCTGCATAATGGCTGGAGCATGGATCATTACGCGCTGCCGCCGGCGGATCTGATGATCGCCTCCGATGTGGCGCCGATGGTCTCCGCCCTGCTGGAACAGCTGGGTGAGGCGAAGCCGGCGCGGAGCTACGCGATCCAGCCGCATGAGCTGAATTACAGCGTGCCGACCGGGCAGATTCACATCAACGATGTCTCGGCGGCGATCCAGGTGGCGGCCGGCGAGGACCCGATCAGCCTGCTGCATGTGTCGTTGTCGTGGAACGCGGCGACCTGGCCGGTGAGCGGGCCGCTGGATTATTTCGGCGGCGATGGCGGTGGCGGCATCGGCGCGGGGCCGGGCCATTCGATTGGCGCGGCACTGGCGCTGCGCGGCTCCGGCCGGCTGCCGATCGCGGTTTGCGGTGATGGCGACTTCATGATGGGCAGCACGGCGATCTGGACCGCGGTGCATTACCAGATTCCGGTGCTGATCGTGGTGGCGAACAACCAGTCCTTCTACAATGACGAGGTGCATCAGGAGCGGATGGCGCGGCTGCGCAACCGTCCGGTGGAGAACAAATGGATCGGCCAGCGTGTGTCCGAGCCTGGGATCGATATCGGTGCGATCGCCGGCGCGCAGGGCGCGGTGGGGTTCGGGCCGGTGGAGAAGGGCGAGGATCTGTTGCCGGTGCTGCAGCAGGCGATCGCGGCCCTGCGCGAGGGGCATGTGGTGGTGGTGGATGTGCGCATCGCCACCGGTTACACGCCGGCGATGAATGCCGCGCTGGTTGGACGATAAGAGGCTGACATGACTCACAAGCTAGTGATCTATTTCGACCGGCCGAGCCGGCAGGAATATGCCGAGCGCATCAGCGCGGAACTGCCGGAGCTGGAGATCGATGTCGCGGCGAATTTCGAGCAATGCGCGGAAAAGGTGAAGGATGCGGATATCCTGTTCGCCTTTGGCGCGCAGATTCGGCAGCGCGACATCTTTCCGGATGCGAAGAGACTGAAATGGGTGGCCGCGATGGGCACCGGGCTGGACGGCATCGTCGACAAGCCGGGGCTGCGGCCGGAGATCACCGTGACCGCGACGCGCGGCATTCATGGCGACACGCTCGCCGAGATGGGCATCATGCTGATGCTGGCCCTGGCGCGCGATCTGCCGCGCAGCGTGCATGCGCAGGTGCGGCGGGACTGGACGGATCGGCGCGCGGCGTTGCTTCTGCGCAACAAGACCATCGGCATTCTCGGCGTGGGCCAGATCGCCGAGGTCTTCGCGCCGTTGTGCAAGGCGTTCGGCATGCATGTGGTGGGCTTCACCCGCACCGCGCGCGCGTTGCCTGGCTTTGACCGGTTCGTGCCGCGCGAGGATCTGGTGAAGACGGCGCCGGAGCTGGATTATCTGTTTCTGCTGATCCCGTCGACGCCGGAGACGGAGGGCATTGTCAGCCGGCAGGTGCTGGCGGCGATGAAGCCGACGGCGTACATCGTCAATCTCGCGCGCGGGCAGGTGGTGGATGAGCCGGCGCTGCTGGAGGCGTTGCAGGACGGGCGCATCGGCGGTGCGGCGCTGGACACCTTCATCCAGGAGCCGTTGCCGGCGGACAGCCCGTTCTGGGCGTTGCCGAACCTGATCCTGACGCCGCATATCGCCGGCTATTATGCCGAGTATTGCGAGGCGGCATCGGCGTTGTTTGTCGACAACTACAAGGCGTGGGCGGCCGGAAAATTCGACGCGATGACGTTTGTGGAGCAGCGCGGGGCCGCGCCGGTCTGAGCGCGGCGGGGCGAGAAAAACAACGGGCCGGCCAGTGGTTGCTGGCCGGCCCGAATCGTTTTGACCCGAATCGTTTTGACCCGAAGCGGTTTGCCCCGAATCAGTTTGACGGCCCCGGCCGATTGGCCGGATTTCTTAATAATTCAGCGCCGCACCTTTTGCGCGCATCACGCTTCCGTGTGACGCGTGATGCGTGCCGGAGGATCAGCCGCGGCTGCGGGCGGGCTTGCCGCCGGACGCCTCGGTGAGGATGGCGCGCAGATCGCGCAGGAAGGCGGAGCCTTTCACCGTGCGCTGCACGAGCACCGAGCGGCGATCCATCGGGTCCACCTTGCGGCGGGCGAGGTCGAGCTCACCGAGACGATCGAGCGCGCGGG
>CAIVDX010000453.1 GCA_903904805.1 uncultured Rhodospirillales bacterium | reverse complement strand
CGCATTGAACGGGCAACCCCGCGCGCCGGTCGCCTGCTTCACGTCATACGCACAGCCCGCGCAGTAGTCGCTCATCCGATTGATATACGCGCCCGACGCCGCATACGGCTTGCTGCCCACCACGCCACCATCGGCGAACAGCGCCATCCCCCGCACATTGGGCATCTCCACCCACTCATACGCATCGGCATAGACCGCCAGATACCACGCATCGACCTCGGCCGGATCAATCCCGGCCAGCAAGGCGAAGTTGCCCGTCACCATCAGCCGCTGGATGTGATGCGCATAGGCATTCTCCCGCGTCTGCCCGATCGCCTCGCGCATGCACGCCATCCGCGTCTCGCCGCTCCAGTAGAACCCCGGCAGCCGCCGCGTCGCCTCAAGCGCATTCACCTCGGCGTAGCCCGGCATCTTCAGCCAGTAGATGCCGCGGATGAATTCCCGCCAGCCCAGAATCTGGCGAATGAATCCCTCCACCGCATTCAACGGTGCACGCCCCTCCCGCCAGGCCCGCTCCGCCGCCCGCACGATCGCCAGGGGCTCCAGCAAACCCGCATTCAGCGCCGCCGAGATCAGGCTGTGAAACAGGCTCGCCTGCCCACGCGCCATCGCATCCTGCCAGTCGCCAAACCGCGGCAGGCGCCGCGCCAGAAAATCCTCCGCCGCCGCCAGGGCATCGGCCGCGCACACCGGCATCGCAAATCCCTCGACATCACCGAAATGATCGCCAAAGCGCGCGCGCACCAGCGCCATCACCTCACGCGTGATCGCATCCGGCGCAAACCGCGCCACCGGCGGAATCACCAAACCCTTCGGCAGCGCCTTGCGATTGTCCGCATCGAAGTTCCACGCCCCACCCGCCGGCGTGCCATCACCCTCCAGCAGAACGCCATAGCGGCGGCGCATCTCGCGATAGAAGAACTCCATACGCAGCGCCTGCCGCCCCTCCGCCCAGGCGCGAAACTCGCGTGGATGGCACAGGAATCGCGGATCATCGCCAATCTCCACCGGCACGCCACACGCCGCCTGCCAGCCCCGCATGTCCTGCAGCACCCGCCACTCACCAGGCGCGATCACCACCACCCGCGCAGGCCGCAACCGCGCCACCGCACGGGCCACCTCGCCGGACAGGCTGCCGGAATTGCCGGGATCATCGAGTGCCACATACTCCACCCGCACCCCGCGCCCACGCAGCTCCGCGGCGAAATGCCGCATCGCGGAGAGCACAAAGACCAGCTTCTTCTGATGGTGAGGCACATAGCTGCACTCCCCCATCACCTCGGCCATCAACACGATGTCGGAGGAAGTGGCATCGACCAGGGAATGGGTGAGCTGGTCACCGAGGATGACGATCAGACGATCAGGCTGGGACATGATCGCGAAGTGATGTCGACAGTGGGGAAGGCAAGGCCAGAGGCACTGCCCCTGGCCTTAGTTCCCCAGCTTGAACAAACGCTGCGCGTTCGTCCGCCCGATCTTCACCCGGTCCGCCTCGCTGATCGAGCACACATCGAACCACGTCGCCGCCTCGGTCGCCTCCTCGAACGGATAATCCGTCGAATACAGAATCCGATCCGCACCCACCTCCAGGATCGCGTTCTGCAACGCCTGGGTGCGGAAATGGCCTGCCGTGGTCATGTAGAAATTCTCGGCGAAATATTGCGAGGGCTTCTTCTTCGCCGGATAGCCCATCGGCGACCAAGCGATGCG
>CAIVDX010000452.1 GCA_903904805.1 uncultured Rhodospirillales bacterium | reverse complement strand
CAGCTCGAGCGCGGAGGAGAGGTAGACGCCACCAGCCTCATCGTGCTGGAAGTGGAACGGGAGTTTCCGCAGGTCGATCGCCTCGCCGGTCCAGACGATCTGCTGCACCGGGCCGGTGGGGACGATCTCGGTGGCCTGCTCGACGGCGAGGCGGCGGCGCATCTCTTGGGCGAGCAGGCGCGGGTCGGCACCGAGGGCAAGACCGAGGCGCTTGCGGCTGCCCATGACGTTGCCGACGAGTTCGTAATCCTCCGGGCCGGCATGGTGCATCAGCACCGCCTTGTCGGAATTCTCCAGGATGGCGGTGATGTCATCGAGGCTTACTGGGTCATGGATTTCCTCAAGCTCGTCATGCGCGCGCAGGATGTCGAGGAAGGAGCGCAGGCGGAACGGGTCGGCGCGGTTGGGCAGATCGTTCATGAGGGTTTCCCCGCTGTGATGAGGCGCCAGAGTTTTTCCTGGGAGGCGGGCATGTCGACATGATCGACGCCGTACTCGGCCAGCGCGTCGCATACCGCGTTGATCGCGGCGCCGAGCGCGGGGGTGGTGCCGCCCTCGCCGCCGGCGCGCACGCCGAGCGGGTTGGAGGGGGAGGGGATTTCCAGCAGATCGGTGACGAAACTGGGCAGAATGTCGGCGCGCGGCATGGCGTAATCCATGAAGCTGGCGGAGAGCACCTGGCCGGAGCCGTGATCGACGTTCATGTGTTCCCAGAAAGCCTGGCCGATGCCCTGGGCGGCGGCGCCGTGGGTCTGGCCGTGCAGGATCATCGGGTTGACGGCGCGGCCGACATCATCAACGGCTGTCCATTTTTGCAGGTCCAGCCTGCCGGTTTCCGGATCGATCTCGACCTCGCAGACGGCGGTGCCGTAGGGGAAGCCGCCATGGCGGAAGAATTCCTCATGCTCGGCGCAGAGCGGGGCGCGCAGCTCCTCGGGCAGGTCGTTCAGCGCCTCGGCCGCGCGGGCGACCTGTGCCCAGTCGACGCTGCGGCCCGCGGCGTGGAAGGCGCCGTTGTCGAACGTGACGGCATCGTCGGCGACATGCAGAAGGCGGGCGGCGATGGACCTGCCTTTTCGTTTCACGCCGTCGCACGCGCGGCCCATCACCACCGAGGCGAAGCGCATCGAGCGGCCGGAATGGCTGCCGCCGCCGACGGGCACCAGGTCGGTGTCGCCCTGAACAAGCCGGATGCGCTCCCAGGGGATGCCGAGCCACTCGCTGACGCATTGCGCGAAGCTGGTCTCATGCCCCTGCCCTGAGGCCAGCGTGCCGATCGCGATTTCGCCTGTGCCGTCAGGCAACACGGTGATCTTCGACCATTCGCGCGGGTTGCCCATGGTGAGTTCGATGTAGTTGGCGAGGCCGAGGCCGCGCAGCTTGCCGCGGGCGGCGGAGGCTGCCTTGCGGGCGGGGAAATTGCGGTAGTCGGACAGTTCGATGGCGCGGCGCATGCTCTGCGGGTAGTCGCCATTGTCGTAGGTGACGCCGGTGGGGCCGGTGAAGGGGAGTTCGTGCGGCTGGATCATGTTGCGTTCGCGCAAGGTGATCGGATCGATGCCGGTCTTGCGCGCGGCCATGTCGCACAGGCGTTCGATGATGAACATCGATTCCGGACGTCCGGCGCTGCGATAGGGGATGGTGGCCGGGGTGTTCGACAGCACCGCGCGGGCTTCCAGATAGGCGCAGGGGATTTTGTAAAGTCCGTTGGCGATGCCAACACCTTTGCGCAGCGGCATGATCGAGGCGCCGTACGCACCGACGTTGGACAGATGGCTGCCGCGCATGGCGAGGAAGATCCCCTGCTCGTCGAGCGCGAGTTCGACATCGGCGACCAGGTCGCGGCCCTGATAGTCGGACAGGAAGGCATCGGTGCGATCGGCCGTGCATTTCACCGGGCGGCCAAGATCGCGCGCGGCCCAGACGGCCAGGGCGAATTCCGGAAACAGCGAGTTCTTGGTGCCGAAATTGCCGCCGATGTCGCCGCAGGTGACGCGCACCTCGCTCTCGGGAATGCCGAGCATCAGCGCAATTTCCTTTTTCTGGCGCACCACGCCGCCGCTGCCGGCATGCAATGTGAGGCGGCCGTTGGGTTCGGCGACGCCGACACAGGCGCGGGGTTCCATCGGCACGCCGGTGACGCGGGCGATCCAGGTTTTCAGGCGCACGACATGGGCCGCCTTCGCGAAAGCCGCGTCTGTGGCGTGCTTGTCGCCAATGTCGGAGTCCAGCATCACGTTGCTGGCCATGTGCGGCCAGACCAGAGGCGCGTCCGGCGCGGCGGCGGCTTGGGTGTCGGTGACCGCAGGCAGCACCTCATACTCGACCAGCACGGCCTCGGCGGCATCCTTCGCCTGCTGCAGCGTGTGGGCGACGATGAAGGCGACGCCGTCGCCGCAGAATCTGGCGGCATCGGCGGCGAGCGGTAGATAGGGGCTGATGGGCATCTCCGAGCCGTCGCGGTTGAGCAGGATCGGGTCGGGCAGCGTGCGTTGGATTTCGAGCGGGCCGAGGAAGTTGTAGTCGGGCTGGATCGGGCCGAGGCCGGCCGCCTTGAGTTCGGCGCCGGTGTAGATGCGCACGACGCCAGGCAGGGCCATCGCCGCGGAGATGTCGATCGAGCGGATGCGGGCGTGGGCGTGGGGGCTGCGCAGGATCACGGCGCGGAGCATGCCGGGGAGCACCAGGTCGTCGCTGTAGCGGCCCTGGCCGGTCAGCAGACGCTGATCCTCCTTGCGCCGCACCGGCGCGCCGATGCCGCGTGCTGTCCCTGCCCCACCGTCCATTGTTGGCCTCCCTGCACTCTTCTTAAGCGCATGATGCGGCAGGGCGGGGCGTTGGCCAAGGGGGGCAGCGCAGGGCGTCGTTGCTGAAAAAAGACACAACGCCCTTTTGGGCGTTGGGTGGGGCCTGGGCGTTAGGGGAGTGGAAACTGAAAGCCGGTACGACCGACGTCGGATCGGGAGAAAGCCATGACTATCATGCTTCCGGCGGCGGCGGCGCGGTTGGCGCCGCTGGCCGCGGCGCTTGAGCGGGCGGTGGTTGTTGTCGATGTCGGGGCGCAGAGCCTGGACAGCGAGGGGCATGTCTATGCGCCGCTGGAGGCGCTGGGCATCGCGCATAGGGTGATTGGGTTCGAACCGCTGGCGGCGCGGGCGGCGGCGCGGCGGGCAGAGGAAGAAGCGGCCGGGCGCGGTGGCAGCGTGGAGATCATCGAGGCGTTCGTGGGGGCCGGGCGGGCGGAGATGTTCTTCGAGAATAATGCGTCCGGCACGTCGTCGCTGTTGCGGCTGGATCCGTCTGTCTGCGCGGGCTTCACCACGTTGGCGGGGCTGCGGACCGTCGCGGCCGCGCCGGTGGTGACCGTGCGGCTGGATGATCTGCTGGGGCATGTTCCGGCGGTGGATTTTCTCAAGCTGGACATCCAGGGGGCGGAGCTGGCGGCCCTGAAGGGGGCGAGCGCGACGCTGGCGCGCACGGCGGTGATCCAGGTGGAGGTGGAGTTCGCGCCGATCTATCAGGGGCAGCCATTGTTCGCGGAGGTGGAGCTGCTGTTGCGCCAGGCGGGGTTCACGCTGATCGATCTGTTGGCCCAGGCGCGGCGGGCACCCGCGGTGCCCTCGGGCCGGGCGGGGGCGGAGCAGCTGCTGTGGGCGGATGCGCTGTTTGTGCGTCGGCAGGACCTGACCGAGGAGAACGGGCTGCTGGCGCAGGCGATCATCGCGGATGCCCTGTATGGCAAGCGCGGCGTGGCCGAGCGGGCGCTGCTGGCGCATGACGCACGCTGCGGGGGGCGGCTCGCGGCGGCGTTCGGCCGGGTCTAGTGGCGCGCGGTCAAAGGCGGGCGGTCAAAGGCGGGCGGTCAAAGGCGGGCGGTCAAAGGCGCGCGGTCAAAGGCGCGCGGTCAAGGGGGGGGCGGCCCGAAGCTCAGGGATCGTTGGGAGGGCCGAGGTCCCAGGGAGGCTCGGGGCGGAAGCGTTCGAGCAGGAAATCGATGAAGGCGCGCAGCTTCGCCGGAGCATGCGGGGAGGCGGGGTAGACGGCGTAGATGCCGGCGAGCGGGACGGTGGGGTGATCGAGCGGGAGCGGCACCAGCTGGCCGGCGCGGATGGCGTCGGCGAGGATGAAGCTGGGTTCGTAGACCAGCCCCTGCCCGGCGATCGCCGCGGCGAGCAGCGCATCGCCATTGTTGGCGCGCAAAGGGCCGGAGACATTGACCACGATCTCCGCGCGGGCGCCGAAGATCCATTGGCCGGCCGCGCCCATGCGGGAGAGCGTGTAGAGCAGGCATTCATGCTCCGTGAGCTCGGCGACGCTGCGTGGGGTGCCGTGGGCGGCGAGATAGGCGGGGGCGGCGCAGAGCAGGCTGCGCGAGGGGGCGAGACGGCGCGCCATCAGGGCGGAATCGGCGAGATTGCCGATGCGGATCGCAAGGTCCCAGCCCTCCTCCAGCAGATCCACACGACGATCGTTGAGGCCGAGCTCGATGCGGATTTCAGGGCAACGCACGGCGAAGTCGGCGAGCAAAGGGGCGATCTGGCGGGTGCCGAAGGACACCGGGGCGTTGACCCGCAGCAGGCCGCGCGGCTGCAGGCGCTCGCGCGAGACCGCGGCCTCGGCGGCTTCCAGCTCGGCAAGGATGCGGGCGGAGGCGTCAAGAAAGTCGCGCCCGGCATCGGTGATCGCCAGGCGCCGCGTGGTGCGATGGAACAGCACCACGCCCAGACGCGCCTCCAGTGCGGCGAGATGGCGGGTGACCATGGTCTGCGACATGCCGAGGGCGCGGCCGGCGGCGGACAGGCTGCCGGTGCTGGCGACCTTGTTGAAGATTTCGAGGCCGGTCAGGCGGTCGAGCATTTCATCTTCTCACGATGAAGTCATATGCTCGTTATATAGGTTATATTCGCCGGGCGGGGAGATCATATCGGCGCTATCCCAATTTGGAGCGTT
>CAIVDX010000451.1 GCA_903904805.1 uncultured Rhodospirillales bacterium | reverse complement strand
TCTGCGCAAGGCCGCGGCACGGACCATCGACGGCCTGTGGGACGCAATCAGGGATGCGCTTCCGACCATCACGCCAGCCGAATGCGCAAACTACTTCACCGCAGCGGGGTATGAGCCGGAATGAACGGAATCCGCTCTAGCGCAGCGTGATGACGATCTTGTCGGCGCCCAGGCTCAGCATCACGCCCTCGCGCTGGGCGTGCAGATGCATCACGACGCCCGCATCGTTCTGCAGCCACATCTCGCCGCCGCTGATATTGCCCACCGCGAAACCAACACGCCCCTGATCATACTGGCCGGGGAACATCGACAGCTCGCGGAGGTTGTAAACCTCGCCATAGGCATCGATGGTGGAGGCGCCGAAGCCACCGACGCCGACACCTTCGATGCTGAAGGGGTGGGACCGGTCGCGGAAGAACAGCATGCCCTGGCCGGTCGATCCGCTGGCATAATAGGCGGCCTGGACCTCACTCATGCGCACGCTGGCGCTGGGACGTTGGCCCGCATAGGGGTTGGAGATCTGCGGCGGCGGACCCGCGCAGGCGGCCAGCGCGGCGAGCAGGCCAAGGCCGGCGACAATGCGCAGTGCGTGGCGGCGTGGGCTGGTCCGGGTGTTGCTCATGGGTCCTCCAATCGGTCCGTTGCCAAGGCGTTGAGTGGACATTCCACCATCGCGCCGTGACCGGGCCAGCCATTTTGGGCAATCCGCCAACTCTTTGCTGCAATAAGCGGAGCATGGCCGGGCCGGCGCGACAGCCCGCCCTGGGTCGTCTGGGACGGCGGAAACGGGAGTGACGCCATGCGAACGATCACCTCAGGCGGCTGCCTGTCGCGGCGCGGCGCCAGCTTTCCTCGATGGTGACATCAACAGGCGTCCCGTCGACCTCCTTCAGGCGATACTTGGCATCCCAGATCTGCCGCGAGACCGGCGCGATTCGCTCGGCGATGGGCAAGGCATTGGCGGGGGCAGCGATGTCCATGGGACGGCGCCTCGGATCATGGCAGGGCCGCCGCGCGGCCGGCAGCGGGATGGCCGCGGCCAGACGGGCGACTCGGCCGACTCGCCACCCATAATCCCGCCCGTCCCGGCGCACCACGCGAGTATGCGCGCGCGCCTGTGCCACGCCCTTGAAATCAGACCCAACCGCCGCCCTGCAGCAGGATTATTGCGGAATTCGGCTGAAGCGCATGTCATTCGGCCCCACCGGATAGCGGGCCATGTTCATCTCCATCGCCTGCAAAGTGTAGTATCCGATGATCCCGCTCAGATCGACCGCGCTCTTCCGCCCGAAGCGCGTCTCCACCCGTGCGTAGGTGGGGTCTGACACGCGCTTGGTGTGGATCAGTTCGGCAGCGAAATCATGCACCATCTCCTCGTCCGCGCTCATCCCGCTCGGGCGCCGACCCTGCACGATTGCATCGGCGATGTCCTTGCTGATCCCGGCCTTCAGAGCCAACGGATAATGCACGACCAGTTCGTAGTCCTGGCTCCACTCGCGCGCAGTGAGCAGGATCACCATCTCGCTCAGCGTGGTGCCGATCGCCGGCTTTTAGCGCAGGTAGTCGCCCATCGCGCGCGACAGCCTCATCATCTCGGGGCTGTACATCAGCGGCTCGAACGGGCCAGCCACGGGCACCTTGCGCGCGGCGAGAAAATCAGCGGCCGCCTGTTTCTGGTCGGCATCGTATTGGTCGGGCGGGATGGTGGGCAGACGGTTTTGTGCATTGGCCGCGCCGATGCTGGCAAACAGGGCGGCGGCAATGATGGCGCGCTTCATGTTTGGTTCGCTCAGTTGAGCGAAGGAGGCTCGCGTCCCTGTCCGGCCGAGTCAACCGCCCCAGGCGGCGTTCAGCGCGCGATCGAGCGGGAGAATGCAGTGCAGCTGTTTCCGCGGTTGCGATGACGCGCTCCAGTCTGGCCTTACCTCGCCACAGCCCGCCACCGCAGCAGCTTGCTCTCGACAAACGCCAGCCCCTGCGCGCTCACATATCCCAGCAGCCCCAGCAGGATCACCCCCGCATACAGATCCGGCGCGCGGAACGACCGCGCCGCCAGCAGGATCCAGTTGCCCAGGCCGTCGCGTCCGGTGAGCATCTCTCCCACCACTGCCAGAATAAGCGACACCGTCAGGCCCAGGCGCATGCCGGCCAATATGTCGGGCATCGAGCTGGGCAGGGCGATCTTCCAGATCACCGCGGCCTTGGACATGCCGAGTGCCCGCGAGACCTCGTAGAGACGCGGCTCAACCGCGCCGAAGCCGTGCACCGTGGAGAGCAGCATCGGCCACAGCGCACCGAAGCCGATCACGCCGAGCACCATCCCCTCGGAGAGGCCAAACAGAGCGATGGCCAGCGGAATGATCGCCGAGCTCGGCAGCGGGCGCAGGAACTCCAGTGTCGGGCCGAAAATCCTGCGTGCCCAGGGCGAGATGCCGATCAGCGTGCCGAGTGCCACACCCAGCAGCGACGCGAGCAGCCAGCCATAGATCATCCGCTCGACCGTGCCGAGCAGTTTCGCTTCCAGAATCCCCGAATTGAAGCCTCGCATCAGCGCCGTCCAGGCGCGGTCAGGCCCGGGCAGGAACACCGGCGAGACCAGCTTGGCATCGGCAATCGCCTGCCAGCCATAGATGAAGCCGATGCCAACCACGAAGCTGCCCAGCCGCCAGAACCATTTATAGATCAGGTCGTAGCGGTTCATCGCGGCTGCTCCACCATCGCGGCGGGACCAAACAGGCGTTTCTGCGCCGTCACCATTGTCCAGTTCCAGGTCCAGCCGACGATGCCGATCCACACCAGGAAGGCCAGCATCAGGTCCGGGTGCAGCGACTGCTCGGCCATCATCATGCCGTAGCCGAGGCCCAGCGGATTGGCGGAAATCTCACAGGTGACAGCCACAATCAGCGCCACGCCGGCGGCCAGACGGAAGCCTACGAAAATGCGCGGCAGGGCCGCCGGAAGGGTGATCTTCCACACCGTCTGGAAAAAATTGAACCGCAGCGCGCGCGCCACCTCCATCAGCCGCGGCTCGATGCCGGCGATGGCGGAGCGCGTCATGATCAGCACCGGCCAGGTGCTGGCGAAGGTGACCACCGCGATCTCCATGCGGTAGCCGAAGCCATAAACCAGCAGCGCCACCGGGATCAGAGCCACCGAGGGGATCGGGCGCACCGCCTCGATGGTGAATTCCATCAGCCGGTCGAGCACCGGAATGCTGCCCAGCAGCAGCCCAACCAGCAGCCCCACGCTGCCACCCAACGACAGGCCGGCAACCGCGGCGGCCAGCGTGTCGAGTGTGGCCTGGATCAGTGAACCGTCGGTCAGCGCATCCCAGCCGGCGAGCAGCGCCTGGCTCGGCGGCGCGATGGAGTCGGACTGGATGTGCGACCAGGCGAACAGGAATTCGCCCAGCAGCAGAAGCCCGATGGGGAAGACCAGCCCCTGCCAGCCGAACCCGCTTTTGGCGGACGCACTGCCGCTCACGCCTCGGCTACCTTGATGAAGTCGAACAGCTCGCGACGCAGATGCAGGAATTCCGGCGTCTCGCGTGAACTCAGCTGGTCGCGCGGGCGGGGCAGGTTCACCGGCACCGATTTCGCCACCCGGCCGGGATGCGGCAGCAGGCCGATCACCCGGTCGCCGAGATAGACGGCCTCTTCCAGGTCGTGCGTGACGAAGAACACGGTGGCGCCGGTCGAGGCGACGATCGAGAGCACCTCGTCCTGCAGCGCCTGGCGTGTCATGGCATCGAGCGCACCGAACGGCTCATCCATCAGCAGCACGGAAGGGTTCTGCGCCAGGCAGCGGGCGATCTGCAGGCGCTGCTGCATGCCGCCGGAGAGCTGGTTGGGGAAGCGCTTGTCCTGCCCCTTCAGCCCGACCTTGACCAGCAGCTCATGGATGCGGTCCGGCCGCTCGGCCTTCGGCACGCCGAGGCTTTCCATCGCCAGCGACACATTGCCGGCAACCGTGCGCCAGGGCAGCAGAGCCTTGCCGTAGTCCTGGAACATGATCGCCACATCCTGCCGCGGCTGGCTGACGGTCTTGCCCTGGAAGGTGACGCGCCCGGCCGAGGGGTGCAGCAGGCCGGCGATCAGCCGCAGCGTGGTGGTCTTGCCGCAGCCCGAGGGGCCGACGACGCAGACGAATTCACCGCGCGCGATCTCGAGCGAGATATCATGCAGGATCTCGTTGCCACCCAGCGTCAGGCTGACATTGTGGAACGCTATCAAGGCCTCAGCACTCTGGCCGGCGGGCAGATTGGCGTTGGTTTGGGTCTTCACGGCGGTCTCAGCGGTCATCGGGCGGCATCCATCGGACGGGCCGGAACCTGGCTTGCGGTCGTCTCTGCTGTCGGAGCGTGCAGCACGCTGGTTCCCCCCAATTTCTTCAAAACTTCTTCTACGCGACGTGTTGGACGACATTTGTTGAACGTCCTCAAGCATATTCTAACCTGCCTGAGCCAGCATGCACAGGCCTGCATGGACACATCGATGGGCCACCGCGTATCACTGGGTGGTGCAGAGGCCATTTCGGCCCGGATTGGGAGAGAACGCGTGAAGCCCAACAAGAAGGTCATCATCACCTGCGCCGTCACCGGTGGCATCCACACCCCCACCATGTCGGACGCGCTGCCCGTCACCCCCAGCGAGATCGCTGACCAGGCGATCGCCGCGGCCGAGGCCGGCGCCTCCATCCTGCATCTGCACGCGCGCGACCCCAATGACGGCAAGCCAACACCTGACCCCAAGGTGTTCATGGAGTTCCTGCCGCGGATCAAGCAGCAAACCGATGCCGTGCTGAACATCACCACCGGCGGCGGCCTGAACATGACCGTGGAGGACCGCCTGGCCGCCCCGCTGGTCGCCAAGCCGGAGATGTGCTCGCTGAACATGGGCTCGATGAACTTCGCCATCATGGGATTGGCCGACCGCTACTCCGAGTGGAAATACCCCTGGGAAGAGCCCTACCTGCGCGGCACCGACGACTTCATTTTCCGCAACACTTTCAAAGATATCGCGCGCATCCTGCAACTTCTCGGCAAGGATTGCGGCACCCGCTTCGAGCACGAATGCTACGATGTCGGCCACCTCTACAACCTGGCCTATTTCGTCGACAAGAAGCTGATCGAGCCGCCGTTTTTCGTCCAGACCATCTTCGGCATCCTCGGCGGAATCGGCGTGGACTGGGACAATGTGCTGTTCATGAAGAACACCGCCGATAAATTGTTCGGCGAGGATTACGTGTGGTCGGTGCTGGCGGCCGGGCGGCATCAGATGCCGGTCTGCACGCAGGCGGCAATGATGGGCGGCAATGTCCGCGTGGGCCTGGAGGACAGCCTCTATATCGGCCGCGGCAAGCTCGCCACGTCCTATG
>CAIVDX010000450.1 GCA_903904805.1 uncultured Rhodospirillales bacterium | reverse complement strand
GGGGAAGCCGACCCACGCACGGAGAGATCAGAAACGGTATCCGATACCGGCTCCAATCACCGTTGGGCTCAGCGATGTGTGGGCTTTCACCGGTCCTGCCACCGTGCTGAGGCGCGCGGAGGTGTTCAGGAAGAGCTGCTTGACATCGAAATTCAAAAACCAGGCGCCAGCCACGTTGTAATCAAAGCCGGCCTGCAGATCGAAGCCGACATTGTTGCTCAACGTGAACTTGGTCACGGTCGGCAGCGCGGGCTGTGTGTTGTAGAACCAGGTCGCGTTCAGGCCGGCGCCGAGATAGGGGCTGAAGCGCTCCTTCGGCTGGAAATGATATTGCAGGGTGACGGTTGGCGGCAGCACCCAGGCGCTGCCGACATCCACCTTGCCGAGCACCGTGCCGTTCGCCGCGACAGTGTGACGGGTGCTGGCGGCGATCAATTCGGCGGCGATGTTGTCGGTGAAGAAATAGGAGACATCAACTTCCGGCGCCGCCGTGGATGTGGCGGAAATGGTGCCGCCGATGGAGGTGTTGGAATTCCAGTTCTGCGGGAACACGCCGATTGCGCGCACGCGCACGAGGACGCTGTTGGCTGCCTTGCCGACGGGCGGGGCATCGGTGTCGAAGCCCTGCGCCTGGGCACCGGCGGAGAGCAGAGCGGTCATTCCAATGACCAACGCGCATACGTGGGGTTTCATGATCCAACTCCAGCCATGGCGGTCCTAGTCCCGACCGACGGGTGGACTTCAGCGCTGTTTCGCGGGCGCCGCGTTGATGCATATCAAACGCTGGAATTTTTCACGGGACAGTGATGGCCGAACCAGGGTCGGGAGACTAAATAAGAGCCGTCACGCTGCTCTGCCATCGAGCTTGATCTTCCCGAGCGCGCTCTCGTATCGCCGCACGATACGGGCAGGTTTCACCGGAATTATCTGAGCCGCCATCAGCTGCAAGTCGGCCACCCACGAGCTGCCCCACTTCCGCGCGCGCAGCGCTCGCATGGCGTCTCATCTGCACATTGATTATGTGCGCGAGCATTCCGATTCAATCCTTCAAAAAAAGCTCTGCCCGTCCGTCAGCCGTCCGAATGTAAAGCCGGTCTGTGCCGCGCTCCGGCTTCGGACGCTCGATCAGTGCCTTCTCGCCGGGACCTTGATAGACCAGAGACCGCGTGATGCGTTTCCTTGTGATCAGCTTGGGGGGGGGGTGATCCGGGTCAGCACGGCACTCGTTCAGCTCAATGAAACGATTTCAACGACGCCGCCGAGATGCTTGCGGCCGGTGCTCATCCGGTCGAGCTGGCTCGCGAATTCGCCCCCACTTTGCGCAGCTGGCCGCATGGATGCTGCCGCGCCAACGGTGGTCGGAATCTCCGCTGTCAGGATGCAATGCGCGTCCACCGGCGGGTCAATACCGAAAATTCCAACACAGCTGCCGATCTGGGGCTGACGCGTCGGTGATGTTGCGGCAACCCTCATGTCCGGCGAACGACCTAGGCCGCGGCCACCGCGTCGGCCGCACTCAATCCCGCGTGCACATCCAGTGTCTGCGGGCGAGCCTGTGCAAGAATGTCCTTCGCCCGCGCGACATCGGCCTGGCTGCCGTGCACAACGACCATGAAATTATCTTCCTTGATCGCGGCTTCGTAGGCAACGACAGAGTCTTTTGGGATTCCCATGCCGTAAAGCGCTGCACCGATGACACTCAGCCCGCCGACCACGACGGCCCCCTCGATCGTCGAAATCAGCACCGCGACGAAATAGCCGAGCACCACAACCGAACCGACCAGCGGTACCGTCATGAACATCCCGCCGAAAAACAGGCCCCACAGACCGCCCCAGACGGCACCACGCCTGCCCCAGAAGCTGATGCGGTCGCCATTGTTGTAGAATCCCGTGACCTTCTCCTCGGTATGGTAGCCTTTGCCGATGACGGACAACGCATTCATTGCGAAACCGGCGTCGCCAAGTGTGCGCACGGCCGCATCCGCCGCGCTGTGCTCGGTGAAAATGGCGATGGTGGCGTTTGATGTGTCCATGATGTGTTCCTCAGGTCCGCGGCCAGGGTGCAGCGCGGCATGCATCGGGGGAGACGGTACGCCCGCTCCCCAGGGGGGCGTAAGAGGATTAGCCAACGATCGGGCTTCACTCGATGATCACGGTTGTTCAGTCAGATGGTCCTCGCCAGGGGCGGAAACTACGCAGATGCCAGCCGCTTTACATGACCCGACCGTGCCCGCAGGTTGACCGTGCGCGTTCAGGTCGGAGAATCGGCTTATCTGCCAGCGGCAGGGTCGATGTGATATAACGCCGGCTCCTTGGAGGCCCCATGCCCGACACCCACGCACCAGCCGCCCCGCACGAAACCCGCCTCGCGGATTACCGGCCGCCGTCATTCCTGATCGACACCGTTGATCTCGAGTTCACCCTCGATCCCGGCGCGACCATCGTGCGCGCGCGCCTCGCGGTGCGGCGCAACCCGGACGCCGATGCGAGTGCGGCCCTGCGTCTGGATGGTGCGGGCCAGGAACTTCGCGCGATCGCGTTCGACGGTGTGGCGCTGGGCGAGAACAGCTGGCGGCGCGACGGCGACGGGCTGGTGATCGAGGGCCTGCCGGCGGCCGGTGTGCTGAGCATCGAGACGGCCGTGAACCCCGCGGCGAACACCGAACTCTCCGGGCTGTATCTCTCCGGCGGCGCATTCTTCACCCAGTGCGAGGCCGAGGGCTTCCGGCGCATCACCTATTTCCCCGATCGGCCGGATGTGATGGCCCGCTTCACGGTCACCATCACCGCCGATGCAAAGGCCTGCCCGGTGTTGCTGTCGAACGGCAATCCAGGCCCGGTCGAGGCATTGCCGAACGGCCGCCAGCGGATCACCTGGATCGATCCACACCCAAAACCATGCTACCTGTTCGCGCTGGTCGCCGGCGATCTGATGGCGGTGCGCGACAGCTTCACCACGCGTTCGGGCCGCAAGGTGGATCTGGCGATCTGGGTGCGCCCGGGCGACGAGGACCGTTGCGATCACGCCATGCTCTCGCTGAAGAAATCGATGGCCTGGGATGAAGAGGTCTTCGGCCTGGAATATGATCTGGATGTGTTCAACATCGCCGCCGTGTCGGACTTCAACATGGGCGCGATGGAGAACAAGGGGCTGAACGTGTTCAACACGAAATACGTTCTCGCCCGGCCCGACACCGCCACCGATGCCGACTATCAGGGCATCGAAGCGGTGATCGCCCATGAATATTTCCACAACTGGACCGGCAACCGCGTTACCTGCCGCGACTGGTTCCAGCTGTCGCTGAAGGAAGGGCTGACGGTCTATCGCGACCAGGAATTCACCATGGACCAGGGCTCACGCGCGGTCGCCCGCATCGGCCAGGTCCGCGCCCTGCGTGCCGCCCAGTTCCGCGAGGATGCCAGCCCGCTCGCCCATCCCGTCCAGCCCGACCGCTATGAGGCGATCGACAATTTCTACACCGCGACGATCTACAACAAGGGTGCCGAGGTGATCCGCATGATGGCGACGATCATCGGGCGCGACGCGTTCCGGCGCGGGATGGATCTCTATTTCGCCCGGCATGACAATCATGCTGTCACCATCGATGATTTTGTCGCGGCGATGGCCGATGCATCCGGCGTCGATCTCAGCCGCTTCAAGCTCTGGTATCATCAGGCCGGCACCCCCGAGATCACCCTCAGTGACGCCTACGATCCCGCCGCGCGACGCTACACGTTGACCATCCGCCAGCACACGCCGCCCACACCGGGACAGCCGGAGAAGTCACCGCTGGTCATTCCGCTCGCGCTCGGATTGCTCGGGCCCGATGGCACGTCGCTGCCGATGCGCCTGCACGGCGAGACGGCCCCCCTCACCGGCACCCGCGTGCTGCTGGCCGACCAGGCGGAGTCGGTGTTCGTCTTCGAGGACATTGCCGCCCCGCCGGTCCCCTCGCTGCCGCGTGGCTTCTCCGCGCCGGTGCGGGTGAGCGGCTACACGCCGGAACGGCTGCGCTTCCTCGCCCGGCACGACACCGACCCGTTCCTGCGCTGGGACGCGCTGCAGATGTATGCGACCCAGGCGTTGCTCAACGGTCGCTCCACCGACCCCGCACTCATCGAGGCCGCCGCGGCGATCCTGGCGGACGCCGAGCGCGACCATCTCTTCGCGGCCGAGGCACTCGCGCTGCCGAGCGAATCCTATCTTGCCGACCAGCAGAGCGTGGTCGATCCGGATGCGCTGCACACCGCCCGCATGGCGGCGCGCGCGGCGATCGGCCAGGCGCTCGCCGAGCCGCTGCGCACCAGCTATCACCGCCTCAGCGAGCCAGGCCCCTATCGCGCCGACGGCGCGGCGTTCGGCCGTCGGGCACTGCGCAACACGTGCCTGGCCTATCTGGTCGCCGCGCGCACGTCTGATGCGGTGGGTCTGGCGAAGGCACAGGTCGATCTGGGCGCGAACATGACCGACGTGCTGGCCGCCCTCTCATTGCTCGCCGATGTTGCATGCCCGGAGCGAACCGCCGCGCTGGCCGCCTTCCACGCGCGCTGGCACGACGATGCTCTGGTGCTCGACAAATGGTTCGCCATCCAGGCTTTCTCCAGCCTGCCCGACACGCTCGACGCGGTCCGGGCGCTCTCGGCGCATCCCGACTTTGATCTGCGCAACCCGAACCGGGTGCGCGCACTGGTTGGCAGTTTCGCCGCCAACCAGGTGCGCTTCCACGCCGCCGATGGCGCCGGCTATCGCTTCCTGGCCGAGACCATCCTCGCGCTGGACCCGATCAACGCCCAGGTTGCGGCGCGGATGGTGTCACCGCTGGGGCAGTGGCGCCGGATGGATGATGGCCGACAGACCGCGATGCGCGCCGCGTTGTCGCTGATTCTCGCAGCCCCCGGGCTGAGCCGAAACACGCGGGAAATGGCCGGAAAAAGTCTTGGCGCCTAGGCCAAGATTCTTTGATCAGACCTCGTGCGCCCAATCATGCGTGCCGATGGACATGATGCGCCAGGGCTGATCGACCGGCTTGTTCGAGGCGTGGCAGCAATGGTTGGGGATGTCGACCTAAGAGGCGAACACCCGATGGGAGATCCAGTTTTCGCGCATGAACTGCCAGATGCAGGCGCCATCGCCGCGCTGGTGCTACCCGCTCTACGCGTCGCATGCGCTCATTCTTCATGCGGTGCTGCGGGTGACGACGCAGGCCGGCTGGGGCGCGGTTCCGGCGCTGGCGGTGGCGTTGTGTGTGGTGCTGACGGTGGCGGTGCTGCTGCATCTGCTGGTGGAGCGTCCCAGCCAGCGGCTTGGTCGGCGGCTTG
>CAIVDX010000449.1 GCA_903904805.1 uncultured Rhodospirillales bacterium | reverse complement strand
CCGGGTGTTCGCCTCCTACGACGACATCCTCGACCATTGCTGCCACGCCTGGAACAAACTCGTCGATCAGCCCTGGCGTATCATGTCCATCGGCATGCGAGATTGGGAGCATGAGTTCTGATCAGGGAGTCTTGGTATAAGTGATCTGATTATTTGCTGAAAAGTAGAACCAAGAACCTTTGGGAGTTTGGCGCAGGAGATGCGGCGCGTCCTTACAGTCGCCGCCAGTAGATATGGGTGACCACGCCGGAGCTGTCGGGCAGCGTCTTGAACGTCAGCAGATCACCATCAAGAGATGGAAATCTAACCCGTGTCTTGCCTGCCCAGGCCGGAAACAATGCGATGTCGATGTGATGGAGCAGGCGGTCCCCCTCCAGCTCCCACCGGCCTGAATAGGCCGTGCAGGCCCGCGCCGCAGCGGCCGCCTCGGCATCGCTCAACCCATCGGGATCGCCCTGAGGTAGCGCGATGGCCTCGACCGAGACCACCATCACATGATGATCCGGCGTGTAGATGATCCGCCCCGGGGCACCTGCGGGAACCGATTTCAACAACGTGCCATCAGGCGAAAACTGCGCCTGCCCGGCCGCGCTCCAGTCGCCGATCAGCTGCGCCTCGGTGATCATCGCCTGCTCCATCACGGTGTCTGCACCAGATCCTGCGGCAGCGTGGAACCGGCGACAACATCCCCCGCGGAGATTGCTGCCGCCAGCGATTTCGCCAGCGCATCCTTTGGCACCGACAGATCACGGCTGAACGGCTTGCGCGCGCCGACATAGTCCTCCCAGGTCGCCTCGGACAGCGCCAGATCCTGCTTGGTGTCGGCTGAAAGAATCCGCACCGCGTCGTCCTTGTTCGCAGGATCATACAACCACGCCACCGCCTGCTGCTGGGCGCGTACATAGGCCTGCGCCTGCGCCTGGTGGGTGATCAGCCATTCCGGCCGCACCGACACAGCGGACATCCCATACCCATCAGAGGGCGGCCCAAGATCGACCAGCATCATTCCACCATCCGCCTTGGCCCGCAGATCGAACGGCGCATTCAGCAAGGCCGCCTGCGCGACATGGCTTGCCAACGCCGCATAGCGATGCGAGGCCTGCGCGTCATACACCACATCGATGGTTGCGGGATCGACACCCTGCGCCCGCACCCAGCCCTGCCACAGCGAGGTCAGCACGTCGGTCTTGTAGCCCAGGCTTACCGTGTGCACGTCCTTCAGCGATGTCACGCCGGGGGCCGACACCATGCTGTAGGGCAGCGACGGCACGATGCAGCCGATGATCACAAACCGCGCCCCTTTGGCCGCCCCATTCACCGCGACGGACAAGGTGGGATGCGCGATGTCCAGAGAGCCCGCCAGCAATTGCTGCAACCCCGCCACCGGGCTGCCATCCAGCACCACATCCGGCTCGATGCCGTTGGCCGCGAACATGCCCTTCGCGCGCGCCACATAGGTTGGCCAGTAGATCGCCGTGAGCGAATTGATGCCGATCACCAGCTTGGTTGTTTGTGCGTGCGCTGTCGTTGCGAACAGGCACAGTACCAGCGCGAGTGCCCGCATGGCTTTCCTCCAGTTGTTTTGCCCCAGGCTAGCCGCGCGCACCCGCGCTGGCTAGGCTCGCCGCAACGAGGGAGCGCAGGGTATGGACCAGACCGCATTGGCACAGCGCCAACTGATCCGTGAGGTGATCGAATCCTGGTCGATCTGCCGCGATTGCGGCGATTGGGAGGGCCTGCGGGCTTGCTATCACCCGGATGGCATCATGTGCGCCACCTGGTTCCAGGGCGGCGTGGACCGTTTCGTCTCCGGTGCGCGCGAGTCCTTTGGCCGGGCCGGCATGAGCGGCCACATCCTCGGCGGCACCCGCATCACGCTGAACGGTGTCCGCGCCATCGCGCAGACCCGCGTGACGATCAACAGCCGCGACCCGATCGAGGGGGTGCTGTGCGATATCGCCTGTCTCGGCCGGATGTATGATTTCTTCGAGTGCCGCGAGGGCATCTGGGCGATCTGCCTGCGCCAGCCGATCTATGAGCGCGACCGTGCCGATCCGGTGACGACCGGGGAAATCCCCAAGCTCGATCCGGAATTGCTCGCCAGCTTCCCGGTCGGATACCGCCATCTGGCCTACGCGCAGGTCAAGCGCGGGCTGCCGGTGAAGAAGGATATGCCGGGCCTGCACGGTCCGGAAGTCGCCGCTTTGTATGCTCGCGGCCAGGCTTGGCT
>CAIVDX010000448.1 GCA_903904805.1 uncultured Rhodospirillales bacterium | reverse complement strand
GCACCATGCAGGCCAAATGGATCGGCCGCAGCGAGGGCGCGCGGGTGCGCTTCAGGCTGACCGAAGAGGCCGCGCTGATGCGCGAGGTGGAGGTCTACACCACCCGGCCCGACACGCTGTTCGGCATGTCCTTCCTGGCGATCGCGCCGGAGCATCCGCTGGCCGCCGCGGTGGCCAGCACCGATCCGGCGGCCGCCGAGTTCATCGCCGAGTGCCGCCGCATGGGCACCACCGAGGCGGCGATCGAGACCGCCGAGAAGCGCGGCTACGACACCGGCCTGCGCGTGGCGCATCCGTTCATCGCCGGTGCGACCTATCCGGTCTGGATCGCCAATTTCGTGCTGATGGAATACGGCACCGGCGCCATTTTCGGCTGCCCGTGCGGCGACCAGCGCGACCTGGAGTTCGCCCGCAAATATGCTCTGCCCGTCGTTCCGGTGGTGCTGCCGCCGGGCGAGGATGAAGCCAGCTACGCGACCGGTGCCGAGGCCTATACCGGCGACGGCGTGATGATCCGCTCGGGCTTTCTTGATGGCCTGGCCAGCAAGGAAGCCAAGGCCGCCGCCATCGCCAGGCTGGAGGAGCTGGGCGTGGGGCAGGGGGTGGTGAACTGGCGCCTGCGCGATTGGGGGGTCTCCCGCCAGCGCTATTGGGGCTGCCCGATCCCGGTCATCCATTGCGACGATTGCGGCATTCTGCCGGTGCCCGCCGACCAGCTGCCGGTGGTGCTGCCCGAGGACGTGACATTCGACCGCCCGGGCAACCCGCTCGATCACCATCCCACCTGGAAGTATGTCGCCTGCCCCAACTGCGGCAAGCCGGCCCGCCGCGAGACCGACACGTTCGACACCTTCGTCGACAGCTCCTGGTATTTCGCCCGCTTCTGCTCGCCCCGGGCCGAGGGCCCGACGGACCGTGCCGCGGTCGATCACTGGCTGCCGGTGGACCAGTATATCGGCGGCATCGAGCACGCGATTCTGCATCTGCTCTATTCGCGCTTCTTCACCCGCGCGATGAAGGCTACCGGCCATGTCGGCATTTCCGAGCCGTTCGCCGGCCTGTTCACCCAGGGCATGGTGACGCACGAGAGCTACAAGGGCGCCGATGGCCGCTGGCTGTATCCCGAGGAGGTCGACAAGCGGCCCGACGGTGCGGTGCACCGCGACACCGGTGAGGCGGTGGCTGTCGGCCGCGTCGAGGCGATGTCGAAATCGAAGCGCAACACGGTGGACCCGAACGCCATCATCTCGCGCTACGGCGCCGACACCGCGCGCTGGTTCATCCTGTCCGACAACCCGCCCGAGCGCGACATGGAATGGTCGGAGGCCGGGGTGGCCGGGGCCAACCGCTTCGTCACCCGCGTGCTGCGTCTGGCGGAGACCATCGCTGGCCTGGACAGCGACGTTGCCGTTGAGAGCGATCCCGCACTGGCCCTGCGGCGCGCCACCCACCGCACCATCGCCGCGGTGAGCGAGGCGCTGGAGAGCTTCGGCTTCAACGTCGCCGTGGCCCGGCTGCACGAATTCGCCAACGCGATCACCGAGGCCGACAAGGCCCGCGCCGCCGGCCAGGCCGGCCTGGTGCCGGTGCTGCGCGAGGCGGTCGAGACGTTCGCCCTGCTGGTCGGGCCGATGATGCCGCATCTGGCCGAGCAGATCGCCCATCTGCTCGATCCCAGCCGCACCGACCTGGTGGCCGAGCGTGCCTGGCCGGTCGCCGATCCCGCCCTGGTCGCCGCGGACAGCGTGACCATCGCGGTGCAGGTGATGGGCAAGCTGCGGGCCACGCTGGTGCTGCCGCCCGACAGCCCGGCCGAGCAGGTGCTCGCCCTGGCCGAGGCGGACCCGAATGTCGCGCGCCTGCTGGAGGGCAAGCGCGTGGTCAAGCGCATCCATGTGCCGAACCGGATCGTCAATTTCGTGATCGCCGGCTGATGCCTCCAGCGCCCGCCCTGCTGGTCGCCGCGATGCTGATGGCGCCGCTGGGTCTGGCTTTGGGCGGCTGCGGCTTCTCGCCGGTCTATGCCACCCAGAGCGGCGCGCCGACCGGCGCCGAGGTGGGCAGCCGGGCGGCGGAGGCGCTCTCGGCGGTGCATGTGCCGGTGATGCCCGAGCGGACCGGCATGATGTTGCGCCAGGCCCTGCAGGACCGCCTGCAGCGCTTCGGCGTCAAGCCGGCGTCACGCTACGACCTGCTCGCGCAATATCGCTTCTCCGGCGACATTGCCGGCATCGAGGCGAATTCGAACATCACCCGCCTGCGCTATTATGGCAGCTCCACCTGGTACCTGACGGACGCCAGCTCGGGCGCCATCGTCACCCAGGGCTACGCCCGCACCGTGAGCGGCGCGGATGTGTTCGACAGCCAGTTCTTCGCCAACGAGCTGCAGAACGAGGTGATCCAGCGGCAGCTTGCCGAGGAGCTGGCGGAGCAGATCGTCGCCGCGATGGCGAGCTATTTCGAGCATCCTCCGCCGCCCAAGCCTGTCGCCGACGGCACGCCGGGCTAACCCGCCGTGAAGCTCGACTCCAGACGCATCGCCGCCTTCCTGGCCGAGCCGGCCGGCTGTCGCGCGGTGCTGCTCTATGGCGGCGATGTCGGCCTGATCCGCGCCCGCGGCGATGCGCTCACCCGCGCGGTGGCCGGGAGTCTGGATGACCCGTTCCGCGTTGCCGGGCTGGAGCGCGAGACCCATGCGCGGCTGGCCGAGGAGGCCGCGGCGATGTCGATGATCGGCGGGCGCCGCGTGGTGCGGGTGCGCGATGTGGGTGACGGGCTGGCCGCCGCGGTCACCGCGCATCTGTCCGGCACGTCGGACGCGCTGGTGATCCTGGAAGGGCCGGACCTCGCCGCCCGCAGCAAGCTGCGCACCCTGCTGGAGGCCCACCCCGCCGGCGCGGCCATCGGCTGCTACCCCGAGGACGCCCGCGCGCTGGGCGACACCATCCGCACCACCCTCGCCGCGCACAATATCCGCGCCGAGCCCGATGCGCTGGCGCTGTTGCAGACCCTGCTGGGGGCCGACCAGGCGCAGACCCGCTCGGAGCTGGAAAAGCTCGCCCTCTATGCCGGCGATCAGCCGACCGTGTCAGCCGAGGATGTGGCCGCCTGCGTGGGCGATGCCGCTGCCGTCACCGTGCAGGAGGCGATCTCCGCCGCGCTGGTCGGCCTGGTGGGCAAGGCGGACCACGCGCTGACGATCGCGATAGCCGAGGGCGCGGCCCCGGTGGGCGTGCTGCGGATCGCGCAGACCCAGATGCAGCGCCTGCACCGCGGGCGGGTGGCGATGGGCGCGGGCGCCTCGGCCAGCGAGGCGGCGGACCAGATGAAGCCGCCGGTGTTCTTCAAGGAAAAGCCGGCCTTTGTCCGCGCCCTGGAGCTCTGGCCGCTGGCGGCGATCGAGGAAACGCTCGGCCATTTGTTCACCGCCGAGGCCGGCTGCAAACGCACCGGCGCACCCGACCGCGCGATCGCCGAAGGCGCGATCCTGCGCGTGGCGTCGCGGGCGTCCCGGGCGGGTCGGCGTTAAGGCAACGCCAGGGCAGAGCCCTGGCCTTGCCTTAACTTCCACCCCGCAGGAGCGCCACCAGCCCCTCGAGCTGGTCGAGCGTCCG
>CAIVDX010000447.1 GCA_903904805.1 uncultured Rhodospirillales bacterium | reverse complement strand
TCCTCGCGGGTGATCTCGGTGTCCGCGCCGATCCGCCGCGCCAGCTGGTGCACGAACCCCACCGGCGAGGCACCGGTCGAAGCAATCTCCTCGTTCAACGCGCCCAGCGTGAACCGCCCGGGCAGGCGCGAGAAATCATAACCGCAATTATGCGACAGATACGGCCCCACCGCCTCGCGCGGGATCATGGTGAGAAGCTGCTCACGATGCGCCTTCGCCGCCGCCTCGGTCTCCGCCACCGAAATCTGCACGCCCCACAGGATGCCGACCTCGGAGGGGTCGCGCCCCTTCGCCACCAGCTGCGCATCCAGCTTCGCGCGGTGCAGCTGCTTGACCTCCCGCGGCGGATATTGCGCGAACACCATGTCGGCGAAATCGGCCGAGGCCGCGATGCCGCGGTCCGAGCTGCCCGCCTGGATCAGGATCGGATGATGCTGCGGCGACGGCACGCAATTCAGCGGGCCGCGAACCTTGAAGAACTCACCTGCATGATTGATCGCATGCACCTTCGCGGGGTCGGCCACCACGCCGCTCTGCCGATCCCAGATGAACGCATCCGGCGCCACACTGTCCCACAATTTCTTGCAGACATCGACGAACTCCTCCATCCGGTCATAGCGCCGGTCATGCTCCATCAGCTCGTCAAAGCCATAATTCGCCGCGTCCGACCGCCGCGTGGAGGTGATCACATTGAACGCCAGCCGTCCGCCGGTCACATGATCCAGCGAGTTCAGCAGCCGCGCCACATAGAACGGATGCATGAAGGTCGAGGCATAGGTCAGTCCGAAGCCGACATGCTTCGTCACGCGCGACATGCAGGCGATGTAGGCGCTCTTGTCCAGCCGCGGCCAGGAAATGCCCCAACGCACCGCCTCGTCCATCGAATCTTCCCAGGTCGCCGGAATGCCGGTGCCGTCGCCGAAAAACAGCATGTCCAGCCGCCCGCGCTCTGCGATGCGGGCGATCTCCTCATAGATGTCGAGATCCGGATAGGTCCGCCCGGTCCACGACCCCGGCATCCGCCAGCGCCCGTCCAGATGCGTGTAGGAAATATCGAACGCCAGATGCATGCGCGGCTTCGCCATGGTGATCCCTCTTTGCAGCGATCAGAGTTTCCCGCCGCATTGACCGCCCGGTCAATCCGGGCATGCGCGCAAGGCACGCACAAAGGGTGCCAGCTTGGCTTGAAGACGCGCCGAACCTATGTGACCTTACACTCATATCTGTCGTGAACGCGCGTCCGAGGAAGGGTTAGGCTATGCCGAACTATGAGACCATCACCGTCACCCCCTGCACACCGCATGTCGGCGCGATCATCGGCAATATCGATCTGCGCCAGGAACTCTCCAACAGCCAGGTGAACGATGTGCACCAGGCCCTGCTGAACCACGGCGTGATCTTCTTCCACGACCAGCCGATCGATTTCGAGCAGCAGCGCCGCATGGCGATGTATTTCGGCCCGCTGCACATTCATGTCGGCGGCAAGGGCACCGCCTCCAAGCCGGCCGACGGCTACCCCGAGATCCGCCGCCAGCATTTTGACGCCAATTCCAAGCGCGTCTCCGGCGAGGTATGGCACACCGACCAGACCTGCGCGGCGATCCCGCCGATGGGCAGCATCCTGCACCAACATAAAGTGCCCCCCAATGGTGGCGGCGACACGCTGTTCGCCAGCCTCTACGCCGCCTACGAGGCCCTCTCGCCCAAGATGAAGACCTATCTCGAAGGCCTCACCGCCGTGCATGACGGCAATAATCTGTTCGACGCCAATTCCGGCACCGAATACCCCATCGCCACCCACCCGGTGGTCACCGTGCATCCGGAAACCGGCCGCAAGATCCTCTACGTGAATCGCGGCCAGACCACCCGCATCAACGAGGTCTCCCGCCAGGAAAGCGACCACATCCTCGCCCTGCTGTTCGACCATATCGAGCGCCCGGAATGGCAGATGCGCTTCCGCTGGAAAGACCATTCCATCGCCTTCTGGGACAATCGCTGCACCCAGCACCGCGCCATCTGGGACTACTGGCCGGAAGTCCGCACCGGCTACCGCATCCAGATTCAGGCCACCGAGGCAATGAAGGCCGCCTGAATCAGCGGATCGCGCTGGACAAACCTGTCCGTGCGGCCATCTTTGCCATGAGCTGATCATCGCAGGGAGCCCCGAGAAACGGATGGCGCATTTCGCTTTCATCGCGCCACCACTGGCCGGCCACTGGAACCCCATGGCCGCCCTCGCCGGCGAGCTGATCGCGCGCGGACACCAGGCCAGCGTCGTCGCCATTCCCGGCGCCAAATCCATGCTGCGCGACCCGCGCATCGGCGTCATCGGCGTCGGCGCCGCCCAGCCCACCCTGCTGGCCGAGGTCACCGCCCGCCTCGCCGGCCAACAGGGCCTGCGCGGCCTGCCCACCGTGCTCGCCGACATGCGCCGCCAGTTCGCCCTGCTCTGCGCCGACCTGCCCGACGCCCTGCGCGCCGCCGGCATCGACGCCCTGGTGATCGACCAGCTCGAACCCGCCGGCGGCCTGGTCGCCCGCCATCTCGGGCTGCCCTATCTCTCGGTCGCCAACGCCCTGCCGATCAATCGCGACCCCGCCGTCCCGCCCCCCTTCACCGGCTGGTCGAACCATCCCGGCCCGCTCGGCCGCTGGCGCAACCGCGGCGGCTACCGGGTGAACGACCTGCTGCTGAGCGGCCTGGGCGCCGACATTTCGCGTCAGGCCGCCGCCTGGGGCCTGACCGCCCGCTCGCTGGAGGACTGCCTCTCCCCCACCGCGCAGATCGCCCAAACCGTCACCGCGTTCGACTTCCCACGCCTCGCGCCCAGCACGACACTGCACCAGCTCGGCCCGCTCCGCCCGCCCGCACCCGCCACCACCCAGCCGGATCTGCCGACCGGCGATGGCCCGCTCCTCTTCGCCTCCCTCGGCACCCTGCAAGGCGGCCGGGCCGACATCTTCGCCGCCATCGCCCAGGCCGCCACCCAGCTCGGCGCCCGCCTGATCATCGCCCATGGCGGCCGTCTCCCGCCCGCCGCCATCGCCGCCCTGCCGCCCGATGTCATGCTGCGCGACTTTGTCGACCAGCGCGCCCTGCTGCCACATGTCCACGCCGTGATCGGCCATGCCGGCCTGAACACCACGATGGACAGCCTCGCCGCCGGCAAGCCGCTTGTCGTCATCCCCTTCGCCTTCGAACAGGGCGCGATCGCCGCCCGTCTCGTGCGCAGCGGCGCCGGCCTGCGCGTCGCCCCCGGCCCCGTGCTGGCCCGCCGCCTCACCACCGCGACCCGCGCCATCCTGCTCGACCAGGGCTTCACCCGCTCCGCGCAAACCCTCGCCACCGCCATCAGCCAAGCCGGCGGCCTGTCAGCAGCGGCCGACATCGCGGAAGCCCTTCTCGCCCAATCCAGCCTATCATCGGCCGCATGACCACCGACCTCATCATAGTCGGCGGCGGCCTCTCCGGCGGCCTGCTCGCCCACCGCCTCGCCGAGCGCCACCCAAAGCTGCGCCTGCGCCTGCTCGAGGCCGGCCCAACCCTGGGCGGCAACCATACCTGGTCCTTCCACGACACCGACCTCACGCCAGCCCAACGCGCCTGGCTCGCCCCCTTCATCGCCCATCACTGGCCCGGCCACGACGTCGCCTTCGAGGGCTTCACCCGCGCCTTCGCCACCGGCTACGCCGCCATCACCTCGCACTGCTTCGACAGCACCCTGCGCGCCAGTCTCGGCGAGGCCGTGCAATGCGACACCCCGGTCACCGCCATCGCCCGCGGCCAGGTGCGCCTGTCCGACGGCTCCCTGCTGCACGCCGCCGCGGTGATCGACGCCCGCGGCTATCAGCGCCCCACCCGCCCCGGCCCGCTCGCCTGGCAGAATTTCTTCGGCCAGGAGCTCCGCTTCACCGCCCCGCACGGCCTCACCCGCCCGCTGCTGATGGACGCCACCGTCACCCAGCTTGGCGGCTTCCGCTTCGTCTATGTGCTGCCCTTCACCGCCGACACCGCCCTGGTCGAAGACACCTATTACGCCGACGAACCCGGCGTGGATCAGGCCCTGCTGCGCGGCCGCATCGCCGACTACCTCGCCGCCAAAGGCTGGCAGGTGGCCGACCTCATCCGCGAGGAGGCCGGCAGCCTGCCCATCCCGCTGGCCGCCACCCCGCCCGCCATCCCCGGCCCGGTGCCCACCATCGGCATGCGCGCCGGCCTCGCCCACCCCACCACCGGCTACAGCCTCGCCGAAGCCGTCCGCCTCGCCGACCGCATCGCCGCCCTGCCCTCCCTCTCCGCCGACAGCATCGCCGCCGCCATCGACACCCATCTGAAACGCGCCGCCGCCCGCCAGGGCTTCTTCCGCCTGGTCAACCGCATGCTCTTCCTCGCCGCCGCCCCCACCGACCGCCACCGCGCCATGCGCCGCTTCTACCAGCTGCCCAACCGCGTCATCGCCCATTTCTACGCCGGCCAGGTCGACGCCGCCGACATCGCGCGCATCCTCATCGGCCGCCCCCCAGTGCCCTTCTTCGCCGGCCTGCGCGCCGCCTTTGGTGACGGCACCGCCCCCACCGTCCCGATCCCCCAGGCAGGAGAATAGCGTGCCCAACCAAGCCCGTCGCATCGCGGTGATCGGCTCCGGCTTCGGCGGCCTGGCACTCGCCATCCGCCTGCAATCCGCCGGACATGCCGTCACACTCTACGAAATGCGCGACAAGCCCGGTGGCCGCGCCTACGTCTATCACGATGACGGCTTCACCTTCGACGCCGGCCCCACCGTCATCACCGACCCCACCGCCCTCGAACAGCTCTTCGAGCTCACCGGCCGCACCATCGACGACTATGTCACCCTCGTCCCCGTCCGCCCCTTCTACCGCCTGTGCTGGGAAGACGGCACCGCCTTCGACTACGACAACGACCAGCCAAAGCTCGAAGCCCAGATCGCCCGCCTCGACCCCGCCGATGTGCAAGGCTATCGGAATTTCCTCGCCTTTTCCCAACAGGCCTTCGCCGAAGGCTATGTGAAACTGGGTGCTGTCCCCTTCGTGCATCTGCGCGACATGCTCGCCGCCGCCCCCGAACTCGCCCGCCTGCGCGGCTGGAGCAGCGTGCACGCCACCGTCGCCCGCTTCATCCGCAATGATAAACTGCGCCAGGCATTTTCATTTCACACGTTGCTGGTCGGCGGAAATCCTTTCGAGACCTCCTCCATCTACAGCCTCATCCACGCGCTTGAACGCGAATGGGGCGTGCTCTTCGCCAAGGGCGGCACCGGCGCGCTGGTCGCCGGCCTGGTCCGCCTGTTCGAGGATCTCGGCGGCACGCTGCGCCTCAACGCACCGGTCGAGCGCATCGTCATCGAGGCCGGCCGCGCCACCGGCGTCGTCGTCAACGGCACACGCGAACCGGTCGACGCCGTCGCCTCCAACGCGGATGTCGTGCACACCTACCGCGACCTGCTGGCCGACGACGCCCCGTCCGCCGCCAACGGCCGCCGCCTGCAAAAAAAGCGTTTCAGCAACAGCCTGTTCGTCATCCATTTCGGCCTGAAAACCGAACACCCCAGCCTCGCCCACCACACCGTCTGCTTCGGCCCGCGCTACCGCGAACTCATCAGCGAGATCTTCGCCGGCCCCACATTGCCCGAGGATTTCTCCCTCTACCTCCACGCCCCCTGCGTCACCGACCCCTCCCTCGCCCCCCCTGGCTGCGCCGCCTTCTACGTCCTCGCCCCGGTCCCGCATCTGGGTGCCGCCGACCCCGACTGGTCGACCATGGGCCCGATCTACCGCGACAAGATCCTCGCCTATCTCGAGGAACGCTACATCCCCAACCTGCGCGCCGACCTGCTCACCTGCCGCATCTTCACCCCCGATGATTTCAAAACCGAACTCAACGCCCATCTCGGCTCCGCCTTCTCGCTCGAGCCCATCCTCACCCAATCCGCCTGGTTCCGCCCCCACAACAGAGACGACCGCGTTCCAAACCTGTATATTGTCGGCGCCGGCACCCATCCCGGTGCCGGACTGCCCGGCGTGATCGGCTCGGCGAAAGCCACCGCCGGTCTCATCCTGCAGGATTTCCCGCCCACCGGCGCACTCGCGGAGGCCGAAACGATCCATGCCTGACGGCGTCGCCATCACCCAGGCCAGGCAGGCACTCCGCCAGGGCTCCAAGAGCTTCCACGGCGCCGCGCGCCTGTTCGACGCACCCACCCGCCGCAGCGTCACCCTGCTCTACGCCTGGTGCCGCCATTGCGACGACGTGATCGACGAACAGATCCTCGGCTTCCGCACCAACGCCCCCGCCTCCGCGCACACCATCACCCACCGCCTGGTCACGTTGCGCGAACAAACCATCGCCGCCTGCGCCGGCCGCGCCTCGGACCCGATCTTCCTCGGCCTCGCCGAAATCGTCGCCCGTCACCAGATCCCCGCCCGCTACCCGCTCGCCCATCTCGACGGCTTCGCCATGGACGCCGCCGGGCGCTCCTACCAGACCGAGGCCGACACGCTCGATTATTGCTGGCACGTCGCCGGCGTCGTCGGCGTCATGATGGCGATCATCATGGGTGCCGACAACGACACCACGCTCGACCGCGCCTCTGACCTCGGCATCGCCTTCCAACTCACCAACATCGCCCGCGACATCATCGACGACGCCCGCGCCGGCCGCATCTACCTCCCCGCCGACTGGCTGCGTGACGCCAACATCGACCCCGCAACAATCGCCGACATGCCAGACCGCACCGCGCTGGCCGCCGTCGCCACCCGCCTCATCGATCTCGCCGAACCCTACTACCAATCCGCCGCCATCGGCCTGCGCGCCCTGCCCCCCAGATCCGCCTGGTCCATCGCCACCGCGCTGCGCGTCTACCGCTCGATCGGCCGCAAAGTCCGCACCCTGGGCCCCCACGCATGGAACACCCGCGTCCGCACCAGCAAACTCGAAAAACTCGCCCACCTGCTGGCAGCCTCCATCCCCGCCGCCCAGGCCGCCACAATCGGCGCCCCCGACGGCCCCGACCGCACGACATTGTGGACAAGACCCGCGTAGGTGTGACGCCCCTTGGCGTCGCACCATCTCAGTGGCCACGAACGCGTATGGTGCCGATAAAAAAGGGCAACATGACAAAAAGCGACTTCCATCGAGGATGGAAACAATTCGCTGCAAGCCTCGTCTTCAATCAGACCGCCCCTCCCTGCCAGCCGCCGACGCGCCAACCACCGTGTGTGCCACCCAGCACCCACCCCCCACCGCAACAAAACCCTTGACATTTCCCATCAAATATGTTCTTGTTTTGTTCATGTCGCGGAGCCATCC
>CAIVDX010000446.1 GCA_903904805.1 uncultured Rhodospirillales bacterium | reverse complement strand
ATCTCGGCGATCTGGCCATTATGCAGCACCATGCCGCCGATCAGCTGCACGTCGAAATGGCGCATGCCCAGCACCCGGCGCGAGGCCTCGCGCACCGTGGCGAAGGCTTCCACCAGCAGGTCGTCGAGGCTCGCGCCGGCCGCCAGGCGGGCGCGGAAGGCCTCGGTCTGGCCGCGCAGGGCCTCGTCACTGAGCGCCTGCATCTTCGGCTCAAGCGCGTTGATCTCGGGCACCCGGCGGCGCAGGCCTTTGACCGCGCGGTCGGTGGTGGTGCCGAAAACGGCGCGGGCGAGCTTGGCGAACATGAAACGCAGGCCTTTCTGGTGGAGCACGCGTCGCCCTGGATGCGGCATGAGCGACGACAGGCACCCGGTCAGATAGGACCCGCGCCCCCCTTGGTCAACGCATCCGCGCCCGCAGCCGCCCCTTGTTGCGAACATGGGCGGGCGGGGAGGCTGGCGGCTTGCGGCGTCGCAGCCGGCGGGCCATACAGCCGACGTTTCCTTATAGGTGCTGTCCATGTCGCTCCAGACCCGTCTGCTTGCCTGCTTCGCCCTGCCCGCCATGCTCGCCGCCACCACCGCGCTGGCGCAGCCGGCCAAGGCCCCCGCACCGGCGCAACAGGCAGCTCCTGCCGCGCCGCAGGACCCGATCCTGGCCCGCGTCGGCAGCGAGGACATCCGTATGAGCGACGTGGCCGAGGCCGCGGCGAACGTGCCGGAATTGAAGGACGTGCCGCCGCAGCAGGCCTATCCAATGGTGCTCGACCGGCTGATCAGCATGGTGGCCGTGGCCGACGCCGCCAAGCGCGCCGGGCTCGACAAGCAGCCCGAAGTGGCCAAGCAGCTGGCCCGCTCGCGCGACGAGGTGCTTTCCAACGCCCTGCTTGGCAGCAAGGTCGGCCCAACCATCACGCCCGAGGCGATCAACGCGATCTATCAGAAGGACTACGCGAACAAGCCCGGCGTCGAGGAGGTGCATGCGCGCCATATCCTGGTGCCCACCGAGGATGAGGCAAAGAAGATCATCGTCGAGCTGAAGGCCGGCGCGGATTTCGCCAAGTTGGCGGCGCAATATTCCAAGGAGCCGGGGGCGGCCGACCGCGGCGGCGATCTGGGCTTCTTCACCGCCGGCGATATGGTGCCGGAATTCTCCAACGCGGCGTTCGCGTTGAAGGTCGGCACCTACTCCGCCACGCCGGTGCACACCCAGTTCGGCTGGCACGTGATCAAGGTGGAGGAGCGCCGCGCCGCCCCGCCGCAGACGCTGGAGCAGGCCACACCCGAGATTCGCCAGATGCTGATCCGCACCGGAGTGGATAAGGTGGTGAAGGAGAGCCTGGCCACCACGAAGGTCGAGCGCTTCAACCCCGATGGCAGCGTGGCGCGCCCGATCGACGTCGTCCAGCCGCCCGCGAAGTAACCTCCGGCCACTCATCACCCCACGGGGAGCGATCAGAATGCCCGCAACGCCTGTCTCGCCGATGGCTGTTCCGCTGCCCGTCATACCACCGATTCCGGGCGTTCGCCTCGGGGCGACCGCGGCGGGGATCCGCTATGCCGGGCGCACCGATCTGGTGGCGATGGAGTTCGCCGCCGGCACCAATGTGGCGGGCGTGTTCACCTCGAACAAATGCCCTGGCGCGCCAGTGGATTGGGACCGTACGGCGCTGAAGGGCGGCCGGGCGCGCGCGCTGGTGGTGAATGCCGGCAATGCCAACGTATTCACCGGCAAGGCCGGTGCGGAGGCAGCCGCGGCCACCGCGGCGGCGGCCGGCAAGCTGGGCGGCTATCCCGCCCGGCAGGTGTTCCTGGCCTCCACCGGCGTGATCGGCGAGCTGCTGCCGCACGAGAAGATCACCACCGCCCTGCCCGGCCTCTACGAGTCGCTCACCCCCAGCGGCTGGGCGGACGCAGCGCGCGGCATCATGACCACCGACACCTTCGCCAAGGGCGCGACCCGCACCGCGCAGATCGGCGAGAGCTTCGTGACGATCAACGGCATCGCCAAGGGCAGCGGCATGATCGCGCCGGACATGGCGACCATGCTGTGCTTCGTCGCCACCGACGCGAAGATCCCGCAGGGCGTGCTGCAGCGCATGCTGCGCAAATCCATCGCCAGCAGCTTCAACTGCATCACCGTGGATTCCGACACCTCGACCTCCGACACCGTGCTGCTGTTCGCGACCGGCCAGGCCAGGCACAAGAAGGTGCCGGCCGAGGGCGGCAAAATCCTCAACAGCTTCGCCCTGGCGCTTACCGAATTGCTGCATGACCTGGCGCTGCAGGTGATCCGCGACGGCGAGGGCGCGCAAAAGCTGATCCGGGTGGATGTCTCCGGTGCGGCCAACGCCAAGTCCGCCAAGCGGGTGGCGATGGCGATCGCCAATTCGCCGCTTGTGAAGACCGCGATTGCAGGCGAGGACGCGAACTGGGGCCGGATCGCCATGGCGGTCGGCAAGGCCGGCGAGCCGGCGGACCGCGACAAGCTCTCGATCGCCGTGGGTGGGGTGTGGATGGCGCGCGCCGGCGGCGTGGTGGAAGGCTATGATGAGGCACCGGTCGTTGCGCACATGAAGGGGCACGAGGTGGAGATCGCCGTCGATCTCGGGCTCGGGCGCGGCCGCGCGACGGTCTGGACCTGCGACCTGACGCACGGCTACATCGACATCAATGGTTCGTACCGCAGCTGACCCCGTCCACCGAAGCCCGCTCCTCGATGAGTGAGTTCGCGCCGCTGGCCACCGAGCGGCTGAGCCTGCGCGCGCTGCGCCCCTCCGACGCGCCGATGCTGCATCGGCTGGTGAATGACTGGGAGGTGGCGCGCAATCTCGAGCACGTGCCCTTCCCCTACAGCCTCGCCCAGGCGGAGCAATGGATCGGCCAGACCGTCGCGCTGCTCGCCGCGGGCACCGGGGTGCATCTGGCGGTGACCGGGCTGGGGGCGGAGGCCGACACGCTGATCGGCGTGGTCGGGCTGACCATCGACGGGCCGCGCCGGCAGGGGCATCTGGGCTATTGGATCGGCCGGCCCTTCTGGCGCCAGGGCGTGGCGCGCGAGGCGGTGCGGCGAATGGCGCATTATGCCCTGGCCACCCGCGCGATCGACACGCTGCATGCCGATGTGGCGTCGGACAATGAGGGCTCGATCGCGGTGCTCCGCCATATCGGCTTCCGCGAAACCGGCACGGCGACGCATCATTTCCTCGCCCGCGGCCGGGCGCAGAGCGTGCGCTGCTTCGTCGCCGGGCGCGACGATCTGATGCCGCTTGCCGGCGCCGAGGGCGCAGCGCAGGCCGTGCCTGGCCAGGGCACCAACCTGCTGCTGGTCGCCGCGGCCGCGCTGATCGACAGCGATGGGCGCATTCTGCTGGCGCGCCGGCCGGAGGGAAAAAAGATGGCCGGGCTGTGGGAGTTCCCCGGCGGCAAGCTCGCCCCGGGCGAGACGCCGGAGGCAGCGCTGATCCGTGAGCTGCATGAGGAGCTGGGGATCAATGTCTCGCAGTCCTGCCTCGGCGCCTTCGCCTTTGCCAGCCACGCCTATCCGGGCTTTCATCTGCTGATGCCGCTGTATCTGTGCCGCCGCTGGACCGGCACCCCCACCGGGCGCGAGGGCCAGGAGCTGGCCTGGGTGCGGCCCAACCGTCTGTCCGACTATCCGATGCCGCCTGCCGACCTGCCGCTGATCCCCCTGCTGCGTGATTTTCTCTGATGGAGCCGAGCATGACCAAAAATCCCATAGCCTGCCTGCTGGTCATCGGCAACGAGGTGCTGTCCGGGCGCACGCAGGACCTGAATGTGAAATTCCTCGCCACCCGACTGGGTGAGATCGGCATTCCGCTGCGCGAGGTGCGCATCATTCCGGACGTGCCGGCCACCATCATCGCCACGGTGAATGAGTGCCGTGCCTCCTTCGACCATGTCTTCACCACCGGCGGCATCGGCCCGACACATGACGACATCACCGCGGAGTGCATCTCGGCCGCCTTCGGCGTGCCATGGGAGCCGCATCCGGAGGCCTGGGCGCTGATGGAGAAAAGCTACAAGCCGGGCGAGTTCAATGCCGCGCGCCAGCGGATGGCGACGATGCCGCGCGGGGCGAGCCTGATCCTGAACTCCATTTCCGTGGCGCCAGGATTTTCGATCGGCAATGTGCATGTGATGGCCGGTGTGCCGCGCATCATGCAGTCAATGTTCGAGCATCTCGCCCCCACGCTGGCCGGCGGCCCGCCGATCATTTCGCGCGCGGTGCATGCGCTGGCCCTGCTGGAGGGGCGCATCGCCGCCGGGTTGGGCGCCGTTCAAACCGAATATCCCGAGCTGGATGTCGGCAGCTATCCGTTCTACCGCGCCACAGGCAACGGTGTGGCGCTGGTCGTGAAGGGCACCGATGCGACGATGGCTGAGGAGGCGGTGGCCAAGATCACCGCGCTGATCATCGAACTCGGACTGGAGCCGATCCAGGGCGAGCCGCCGGCCGCCTGAACGAACCATATCCAGGGAGGATAATATGAAAAAAACATCCGTTCTTTATGCGTTGCTGTGTGCGACCGCGCTGGTCGCCGCCACCCCCGCGCGCGCGGCGGACACGCTGCGCGTGGGCACGCCCGAGGCGACCGCGCTGCCGTTCAACATACTCGAGGTCGGCACCCAGGCCGGACTCTTCGCCCGCTACGGCATCGTGGTGGAGCGCCAGGATTTCGCCGGCAGCGCCAAGCTGCATCCGGCGATGTCGGCCGATGCGATCGATCTGGCGATGGGCAGCGGCTCGGACTTTCTGTTCATCGTCCGCGGTGTGTCGGAAAAGGCCGTTGGCATGTATCAGAAATTGCCCAACGACCTCTCCATCGTGGCGCGCGTCGATGGCCCGGTGAAGAGCCTGGCCGATCTCAAGGGCAAAAAGATGGGTGTGGCCGGCCCCGGCGGTCTGGGGCTGTGGGTGGCGATGTCGGCCGGGCGCACCCAGGGCTGGGCACCTGACGACGTCACCTATGCCTATCTCGGCACCATGGCGGGCATCACCGCCGCACTGGTCTCCAGCAATGTCGATGCCGGCGTGCTCGACACCGGGGCAGCCTATCGCACCGAGGGCGAGGGACGCACCAAGGTGCTGGCACCGGGTGGCGCGGTGGTGGATCCCTTCATTGCCCATCCGGTGTTCGCCTCGGACGCGCTGATCGCGAAGAACCCGGATGCGCTCAAGCGCTATCTGAAGGCGCTGTATGAGACGCTGGCCTATGTGAAAACCCACAAGGCCGAAACGATCGCGATGACGGCGGCACGCAGCGGCTACACGCCCGACGTCGCCAGCCGCACCTACGATGCGGTGGCGCCGCAATTCGTCACTGACGGGCATTTCGAGCCGGCGGCGTTGGCGGCGACGCTGAATTCCCTGGTCGATCTCGGCGTGGTGGCCAAGGCGGACATGCCGGGGGCCAACACCATGATCAACGAGAGCTTCCTGCCCTAGCCAGGCTGGCCGCTACGGCACCGCGTTGGCCAGGCGCTCCAGCGCCTGCGCCAGGGCGGCGGACTGGGCCGCCGCGCGCGCCGGGGCCGAGGCGTCGGCCAGATGCGCCTCGCCCACACTGGTCTGCTGCTTCAGCGATGCGTTGTCGTGGCCGAGATCGATCAAGGTCCAACTGATCCGCGCGGTGGCGGTGGTGCCATTGTCCCACAGCGCAAGCAGTTGGCTTTCCAGCGCGTAGCGCGCTTCCAGACGGGTGCCGGGGGCGGCGACGGCGGCGAACTTGCCGGTGGCGGCAAGCCGCGCGCGCAGGGCAGCCTCGGCAGCCTGGGCCGGCGGGGCGGCCCACTCCTCCCAATACT
>CAIVDX010000445.1 GCA_903904805.1 uncultured Rhodospirillales bacterium | reverse complement strand
CCACCGAGGGCCGGACGATCTCCCTCTCGATCCGCTCGAGAAGTTCGGCGCCGATCGACGCAACCGGGGAAAAGGCTCCCATCCCGCCGGTGTTCGGTCCGGTGTCTCCGTCCCCCACGCGCTTGTGGTCGCGGGCGGCACCCAGCGGGATGGCGTTGGTGCCGTCGCACAGGGCGAAGACCGACATCTCGGTGCCGACCATGCATTCCTCGATGACGAGGGTTTGGCCAGCGGCGCCGAGGCTGCCCTGGGTCATCATCGCGGTGACGGCTGCGATGGCTTCATCGACGGTGGCGGCGACGACGACGCCCTTGCCGGCGGCCAGGCCGTCGGCCTTCACCACGATCGGCGCGCCCTGGGCGCGGATGTAGGCGATGGCGGCGTCGGCATCGTCAAACCGGGCCCAGGCGGCGGTGGGGATGCCGGCCTGGTCGCAGATGGTCTTGGTAAAGGCCTTGCTCCCCTCCAGCTGGGCGGCGGCCTTGGTGGGGCCGCAGCAGGCGATGCCGGCTTCTGCACAGGCATCCGCGATGCCGGCGACGAGCGGGGCCTCGGGGCCCGGGATCACCAGGTCGATGGCGTTGGCGCGGGCGAAGGCGATGAGGGCGGCAATGTCGTCATTGGCGATGGCGACGTTGGTGCCGCAGGTGGCGGTGCCGGGATTGCCGGGGGCGATGAAGAGTTTGGTCAGCAGCGGGCTGCCGGCCAGGGCCCAGGCCAGCGCATGCTCGCGGCCGCCGCCGCCGATCAGCAGAACATTCATCGTCATCTCCGTCTCTTCAGTCGAAACGCTGCCTAGCATAGGCTGGGGGAATGGATCAGCCCGCCCCCGCTTCCGCCAGCACGCCGCCTGCCAGCAATCTGCCGGAATACTCGGTCTCCGACATCTCCAGCGCGGTGAAGCGCACGCTGGAGAGTGCGTTTGGCCGGGTGCGGGTGCGCGGCGAGGTGACCGAGGTGAAGCGCTATCCCTCCGGCCACATCTATTTCGCGCTGAAGGATGAGGGCGGGAAGATCTCCGCAGTGGCCTGGAAATTCTCCGTCGGCAAGCTGGGGATGCTGCCGGAGAATGGCATCGAGGTGATCGCCACCGGCAAGGTGTCGTCGTACGGCGATCGGTCCAGCTATCAGCTGATCGTGGATCGGCTGGAGTTCGCCGGGGCGGGGGCGCTGCTGGCGCGGATCGAGGCACTGAAGGCGAAGCTGGGGGCGGAGGGTCTGTTCGATCCGGAACGGCGGCGGGCGTTGCCGATGCTGCCCAGCGTGATCGGGGTGGTGAGCTCGCCGCAGGGGGCGGTGATTCAGGATATCCGCACCACCATCGCCAGGCGGTTTCCGCGGCCGATCCTGCTCTGGCCGGTGCCGGTGCAGGGCGAGGGGGCGGCGGCGAAGATCGCGGCGGCAATTCGCGGGTTTTCGGCGATGGCGCCGGGGGGCGCGGTGCCGCGGCCGGATGTGATCATCGTGGCGCGCGGCGGCGGCTCGCTGGAAGATCTGATGGCGTTCAACGAGGAGATCGTGGTGCGCGCCGCGGCGGAATGTTCCATCCCGCTGATCTCGGCGGTGGGGCATGAGACCGACACCACGCTGATCGATTTCGCCTCGGACCGCCGGGCGCCCACGCCGACGGCGGCGGCCGAGATGGCGATCCCGGCACGGCTGGAATTGCTGGCGGATCTCGCGCAGCGGGCGGCGCGGTTGGGCGGGGCCTATCTGCGCGGGGCGCAGATGCGGCGGATGCGGTTGGATCGCGCGGCGGCCGGTCTGCCGGACCTGCCGGGGCTGCTGGGCACCGCGCGGCAGCGGCTGGATGATCGCGGCGCGCGGCTGTCGCTGGCGCTGCCGGCTTTGGTGCAGATCCGGCGCTCGGCGCTGCTGCGGGCCGAGCGGGGGATGCCGCCTGGGATGGATCTGGTGCGGCGGCGGGCGGCGGGGCTTGCGCTGATGTCGGAGCAGTTGCGCGGGGCGCTGCGGCAGGCGGTGGCGCGGCGGCAGGGCGGTGCGAGCCGGGTGCTGGCGCGCTTCACGCCGGCCCCCCTGCTCGCCGGTCTGCGGCAGCAGCGAGCGCGGCTGGAGGGCGTGGCGGGCCAGTTGGAGAGCCTGTCGCCGATGCTGGTGCTGGCGCGCGGCTATGCGCTGGTGCTGCGGCCCGATGGGCAGGCGGTGACCGAGGCGGCGGCGATCAGGCCAGGCCAGAGACTGCGTCTGCGCTTCGCCGATGGTGAGGTGGAGGCGCGTTCCGAGCCGAAGGCCGGCACGACGGCGCAGGGCCGGCTGCCGATCTGACGGGTCGGCACCGAGCGGCGGGGGAAAACCGTCACATTTTGGTGCTTGTCCTGCCCCCGGCATCGCATCAGTGTAACAATCTCGTATAACCAAGGGAGACACAACATGGCGTTTCTGAAATCCGGCGTGTCCGGCGAGCCGGTGAAGCTGTTGCAGGCGAAGCTTGGCGTGCCGGTCGACGGCGCATTCGGCCCGGCCACCGAGGCGGCGCTGAAGGCCTGGCAGACCGCGCAGGGTCTGGCCGCCGATGGCATCGCCGGCCCTGACAGCTTCGCCAAGATGGGCCTGCATGAGCTGATCCTGCTCAGCCAGGGCACCAACGGCGAGATGGTGAAAAAGCTGCAGACAGCACTCGGCCTGACCGCGGATGGCATGTTCGGCCCGGGCACCAAGGCGGCGCTGGTGGCGTTCCAGCAGAAGATGGGCCGGGATGCCGATGGCATCGCCGGTCCGGACACGCTGGCGAAGATGCCGGCGCTGTTCCCGGAGATCACCCCGGCCGTGGTGGCGAAATCCACCGTCGATCCGGCATCGGTCGCCGAGGATATTGTTGGCGAGGTGGAGAAGACCGTGGAGGCGCTGGCCGCCCCGGCGAAGAGCCTGTGGTCGCGCCTGTTCGGCAAGAAGGCCTGAGGCCTCTCAGACGTCGTTGATGCGGTCGAGCAGGCGCTCGACCGCATTTTCATTTTCCCAGATCAGACGCACACCGGCGACGCGGAAGCGCGCGCGCAGGGCGGGTAGCATGCGCGCGGCGTCCTTCGCTGTGGTGACCGCGACGGCGCCCAGTCTGTCGGCCTCCGCCAAGGCGGCCTCCAGCTCGCCGGCGGCGACGGGATGATGGTCGGCGAAGGAGCGCGTGCCGGCCAGCACTGCGCCGAAGCGGGTCAGGCTGTCGTGGAATTTCGTCGGGCGGCCGATGCCGGCCACCGCGAAGACGCGGGCCCCGCGCAGGTCGTCGATGCCCGATTGTTCGAGATGGGCGCGCAGGATCGGCAGGCCGGGCGGCAGGGCGACCGCGCCGTCGCCGATGACGATGGCGGCCTGGCAGCGCGCGGCGGCGGCGGCCACCGGCTCGCGCAACGGGCCGGCCGGCAGCAGGCGGCCATTGCCGAAGCCGGCCTGGGCGTCGACCACCAGCAGGCTCACATCCTTCAGCAGGCCGGGATTCTGCAGACCGTCATCCATCAGGATCGCGCCGGCGCCGGCTGCGATCATCGCCCGCGCGCCGGCGGCGCGGTCGGCGGAGATCCAGGCGGGGGCGATGGTGGCCAGCAACAAGGGTTCGTCGCCCACCTCGGCGGCTGAGTGGATTGCGGGATCGACGCGCAGCGGGCCACGCGCGGTGCCGCCATGACCGCGGCTGAGGCAGTGCACCGCAACGCCGCTTGCGTGCAGGCGGGCGGCGAGGTCCATCGCGACGATGGTTTTGCCGGTGCCGCCGACGGTCGCGTTGCCGACGCAGATCACCGGCACCGGCGCGCGCCAGCCGGGGCGGGCCACGCGCCGGGCTGTTAGCCAGGCGGTGAGACAGCCGAGCGGGGCGAGCAGGCGGGCGGTGGGGCCGGTGTTGCTCCAGAAGCCCGGCGTGCGCATCAGAGACCGACGGCCTGTGCGAGGCGGTCGGCGATCTGCTGGGGCAGGCCGTCATAGGCGCTGGCCGCGGTTTGGCCAGCT
>CAIVDX010000444.1 GCA_903904805.1 uncultured Rhodospirillales bacterium | reverse complement strand
CCGATCTGCCTACCCGCTCGACGCTCTGGCGCGCGAGCATGGCGGCCTGCACGCCGACAATCGCCGACCGCCCTCGCACCCGTTCATGCATCGCACCGAGAGCGTGGACTACGCCATCGTGCTGCGCGGGCAAATCGACATGAAGCTCGATGATGACTGGATCACCCTGAAAGCGGGCGATCTGCTGGTGCAGCGCGCGACCAACCATGCCTGGATGAATCGCTCCAAAGACTGGGCGCGCGTGGCGTTCGTGCTGCTGGGCACCGCATAGCGGCCAGGGGCTCGCCCCCTGGCACCCGGCGACGCGTCTCAGGCAATCAAATCCTTCGCCTTCGGCCGCTTGCTGATCAGCCCAACCTGCAACGCGATGTCCAGCCAGCCCTCGATATCAGCCTCGGTCACATCGCAGCGCGGCGAGGCCGGACCGGAACGTTTGGCGACCTCCTCCGGCAGCTTCAGCCATTTCACCTCGGTGGCGATCGCCGCGGCGGGATCGGCTGCCATTTGCTTGAGCGCGTCGTTCAGCGTCGCGCGAAGCCCCTTGATGAGTTCGGGATTGGCCGCGGCCCATGCCCCGTTCACAATGAACACACTGTCGAACACGGTGTCCTGCTTCGGGTCGAAATAATTCGCCACGCGGCGAGCCTGGCCACCCTCGAGCATGCGGCTCATGAAGGGCTCGGTGGAGAGCACAGCATCGGCCGAGCCATTGCGGATATAGTCGCCGGCCTGGGCGAAACCGGCCTCGATGTAAGTGACCTTCTTCGGGTCCTGCCCCGCATCAAGCAGCCATTTCTCGAACATCACGTGGAACACCCCGTTCATGCCGGGGATCACCACCCGCTTGCCGACGAAATCAGCAGGAGCGGCGAGCTTGCTGTCCATCGGCGCGAGGATCGCGGTATTTGGTTTGCCGTGCTCCTGGATCGAGGCGCCCGCGAGCACCTTCACGTCCAGCCCTGCCTCATTGGCCATCGACACGCCAAGCACGGTGTTCACGCCCACCTGGATGGCGCCGCTGACCACCGCGGGCAACAGGGTCGGCGGTGCGGTGGAGAGCCCAACATCGACCGGCGGCAGACCATGCTTCACAAACAGGTCATGATCGGCAGCGAAGCAGGGCGACATGTAGAAATGCGCCGTGAGCGTCTTCCAATAAATTTTGTCTGCCGCGAACGCGGGCCTGACAAGGCTGAGCCCGGCCGCTCCAGCGAGCGCTGTCCGACGAGTGATCATGTTACCCTCCCATTTTTGGAGAGAGTCTAGCGTCACCGGTGCCGAAGGGCCAGAGCCCTAAAAATCCAAAAGTCTTGCACTTTTTTAAAGGAGAAGCACCGTCCGCTCCTAGTTGCTTGCCATTTGCGGGGCCTCCCAGCCGCCCCCCAGCGCCTTGTAGATGGCCACCACATCAGTCGAGAGATTGGTCGTTACCTCGGAAAGTTGCTGCTCGGCACTCAACTGGGCCCGCTGCGAGTCCAGCACGGACAGAAAATCCGCCAGCCCCTGCTGATAACGTTGCCGCGCCAGCTGGGTGCCCAGGCGCGCCGCGGCGACCGCCGCCTGCAGTTGGTCACGGCGGCGCTGCTCAGCCTCGTAACTATCGAGCCCATTGGCGACCTCGTGCCAGGCGCCGAGCACGGTCTTCTGATAGGTGAGCGCGGCTTCCTTTTGTTGCGCCTTGCGCAGCTCCAGCGTGCCGATCAGCCGGCCGCCCTCGAACAGCGGCATGCTGATCACCGGGCCGATGGCATATTGCAGCGCCTGCCAGCTGCCGAGATCGCGGAACTGCAGAGCCTGCAACGAGGCGCTGCCGGACAGGGTGATGCTCGGATAGAACGAGGCCTCGGCGACGCCGATATCGGCGGTGGCCGAATGCAATTGCGCCTCGGCCTGGGCGATGTCGGGACGGCGCTGCAACAGGTCCGAGGGCAGTCCAATCGGCACCGTCGGCGGCAGCGCGGCCAGCGTTTTCGGGGTCACCAGTTCACCTCGCAGCGAGGCCGGCTGGGCGCCAAGCAACTGAGCGATCTGGTTGATGTCGGCGGATTCAGATACCTCGAGCGCCGGCAGCTGCGCGGCGGTGGTGGCGACCTGTGTGCGCGCGTTGGCCACGTCGAGTTCGGTGACAAGGCCGCCGGCGAACTTGTCTTGGGAAATACGGAGCGAATCGCGGGCGATGGCGAGGTTTTCGCGGGTGATCGCCATGCTGCGCTGCACGCCGCGCAGATGCACATAGTCACGCGCCACCTCGGCCAGCACAGT
>CAIVDX010000443.1 GCA_903904805.1 uncultured Rhodospirillales bacterium | reverse complement strand
GATCCCGAGCAGCACGATCTGCTGGCTGGCGGTGGCGCTGTTCGCGCTGCGTCTGGCGGCGATGGCCGGCGGACGGATGCGCGTGGGGCTGGCGCTGCTGGCCGGGGTGGCCGGCGTGGCGCTGTGGCAGGTGTTCGATGAGCGGCTGCTTGGCAGCGCGCTGACCCTGCCGGACGCGATCGTGATGACGCCATTGCTGGGGCTGCTGCGCGCCGGGGTGGAGCGCAGCGGCAACATTGTCGGCGTGGCGGGCGGGCATCGCATCGTCGTGCTGGCCGGGTGCTCGACCGTGCAGGCGCTGCCGTTGGTGGTGCTGGCGGCCGCTGTACTGGGCTGGCTGTCGCGCCGCGACGATTGGCTGAGCGGCCTGCTGCTGCCGGCGATGGTGCTGTTTTCGCTGCTGAATCTGGGTCGGCTGCTGCTGCTCGGCTGGTCGGCGGAGAGCTATCATCTCACCCACGGGCCGCTCGGGCAGAATCTGTTCGACGCGCTGGTGCTGCTGATGCTGCTGGGGCTTGCCGCTTTGCGCCCGGCGCGGCGGCAGCGCGCCGTGCGGATCGGCGCATCAACCTGGCCGCATTGGCAGACTTCCAGAAATTCTATGTGGAGCTTGGCTTGTTGCGCCAGGGTGGTGACGTGGCGTCGATTGTCGACACATCCTTCGCACGCCACGCCCTGGCGGAACTCGGCCCCTACATTGCGGGTTAGCCCAGGCCAAACAGCGCGCGTGCCGTGCCGCCTTCCATGGCGGCGAGCGTGTCGCCGGTGAAGCCCGCCTGGCGCAGCAGCGCGCGTGGCTCGGCAAGGTCGCCGATGGGAAAGGGCGCGTCGGTGCCGAGCATCAGCCGGTCCGCACCGACGATGTCGGCGACGAAGTTCAGCGTGCGGGGATCATGCACCAGCGTATCGAACCACATGCGCCGCAGACCATCCGCGGGGTCCGCCAATTTGGGGTCGAGTGCGGCGTTTCTCTCGAGCCGGCCGAGAATAAAGGGCAGCGCCGCTCCGCCGATCGGGGCGACGAACTTCATGCCCGGAAAGCGCTGCATGTGGCCTGCGTAGAGCAGGCGGCTGACGGCGATCAGCGTGTCGGTGATGCGGCCAACGGCATTGGGCATGCCGTAATCATCGTTGCGCGAATCGCCGCTGTCGAACACCGGATGCACGATCAGCACCGCACCCGTTCGGTCGGCGGTGGCCCAGAAGGGATCCAGCGCGGGTGCATCCATCACGCTGCCGCGGCCGTTTGGCTGGGTGCCGATCATTGCGCCCTTGAAGCCCAGCGCCATCGCCTCGCTGAGCACTTCGGCGGCGGCAACGCCATCCTGCAGAGGCACCGTGGCCAATGGCAGAAAGCGTGGATTTTCCTGGGAGAATTGCCACATCGCCGCGTTCGCCGCGCGCGCCCAGGCAGCCCCCTGGGCGGCCGGAAGTTCGTAGCCGAACATGTCGACCCAGCCGGCGACCACCTGCAGATCAATGCCGTTCTTGTCCATCCAGGCGACGCGCGCGCCGACATCCGTCAGGCCCTTGGCGACCGGTCGGGTCGGCTTGGCATCTCCAAAGGCGAAGCCGACGCTGCCGGCCTCCTCGAACAGCCGCACCCCAGGAAAGTCACCCGCGCGGGCCTGCAATGCCGGCAGCAGGGCGGGCGGGACGAGATGGGCGTGGCAATCGATGATCATGTGGGTTCACCTTGTGTTGATGTCGTATCGTGGGCCGCGATGAGGTCGCTGATGAGTGCCATGCGCATCGGCAGCCTGTCGAGATGCAGATCCAGCGGGACGAGGGCATCGTTGATCGCGGAAGCCACCGCCGCGGGTGCGCCGAGATAGCCGCTTTCGCCAGAGCCCTTTTGCCCCAGCACCGTGAACGGCGAGGGGGTGCATTGATGCACGATTTCAACGAATGGAATGTCGTGCGATGAGGGCAGCAGATAATCCATGAAGCTGGCGGCGGTGAGCTGGCCGTTACCGTCGTAGGAGAATTCCTCGTGCAGAGCGGCACCGATGCCATGGGCGATGCCGCCGAGCGTCATGCCGCGCACGATGTCGGGATTGATCATTGTTCCGCAATCATGCCCGATCAGATAGCGATGAAATTCCGGCTTGGCGAGTACCGGGTCGAGGCTGATGAGAACCAGGTGGAATTCGGCTGAATGGCAGGGATACATCTGCACGCGGCCGTCCACCGGAAGGGTACCGCCGCGAGGCACCTGGAAGATGTCGCTGGCGGTCAGGCCCGGCTCCATGCCTGGCGGTAGGTTATGAAATTCCCTGTGTGCAACGTTCACGATCTGATCCCAGGGCATCCGCCGGCCATCGGTGCAGATGGCAGCGCCGTCCTGCCAGGCCACCGACTCCACACCGGTGCCAAGTCGGTGCGCGGCGATTCGCAGCATCTGCGTCTGGAGTTTGCGGGCGGCGTTCCAGGCAGCGCCACCGGCCATCACCGCCATGCGGCTGCCGACCGGAGAGTTGCTCGGCAGGCAGGTCAGTGAGTCCGGTCGGACCACGCGCACCCGGTCCGGATCGATCTGCAAGGCCTCACCGACAACCGTTGCGACCAGTGTCTCATGGCCCTGGCCAGACGATGTGGTGTTGAGTGTGGCGGTGATGGCGCCGACACCATCGACACTTACGCGGCAGCCCTCCATCCAAGTGGAGGTGGTGTTCTTCTCGTTGAGCAACGGTTCGAAGGATGAGTTTCCACCAGAAGGTTCAAGGCAAGTCGCGATGCCGATGCCGGCAAGTCGGCCGGCCGCGCGCAGCCCGTCGCGTTCGGCGATGAGGGCCTGGTAGTCGGCAGCGGCGCAGAGCTTCTCCAGCAGCGCATGATAGTCGCCGCTGTCATAGCTGGTGCCGGAGGGGATCAGATAGGGGAACTGGTCGGCGCGGATGAAGTTGCGGCGGCGCAGCTCCATGCGGTCGATGTGCAGTGCGCGCGCCACGCGATCGATGCCGG
>CAIVDX010000442.1 GCA_903904805.1 uncultured Rhodospirillales bacterium | reverse complement strand
CGTGCATCAGCACTTCAACGACGATCCCGACAACGAGGCGATCCTGCTGGTGTTCAAGGCAAAGCCGCTGTTCCTGTTCATGCATCTGCTGTTTCAGAAGATCGTGTCGTTCCCGCCCAAAGAGGGCAACGAGGGCTTTGTGCCCCCAACCTACCTCTGACCGCAGGAAAGGAAACTCCCTATGCCCCGCCTTGAAAAAGACTTCGCCCATGTCGGCGAGAAGTTCGTCAATTTTCGCGCCGAGGATATCGCCAAGTCGAAATCCTTCCGCGAGGAATATGCCACACGCCCGAATGTCGTGACGTCGGAGGAGCAGCCCTTCGAGAATTCACCTGACGGGCTCATCAAGCATCTGGTGCACCACAAGCTGAACACGCGCGAGTGCTGCATCGAGGCCTATATGCAGTTCATCCAGCCTGGCAGCCGCTCAGGCAAGCATCGCCATATGTGGGAGGAGGTGCTCTTCGTCGCGGAAGGCGAAGGCTATGACCTGCACTGGGATCTGAAGTTCGACTGCATTGAGGAATTCGAATGGGCCTGGGAGGAGGAGCCCAAGCGCAGCGAGTGGAAGGCCGGCGATTTCATCTACGTGCCGCCCTTCACCACGCACCAGCATTTCGCCACCGGCACCGGCGAGGCGCGGCTGATCGTGATCTCCAATCGCATTGTGAAGGAGATGGGCTTCGACTGGCTGGATCAGGTGGAAAACGCTCCGGCCCCTGACATGGCGGCGGAATAGCATGTCACGTCTGCCGAAGCTCGACCGGGCAGACATGACCCCAGAGCAGGGGCGCGTGGCGGATGAGATATTCGCCACGCGCGGCATCGGCGGCGGTCCGTTCGGCGTGTGGCTGCACAGCCCCGAATTGGCGGACCGCGCGCAGAAGCTTGGGGCGTTCGCCCGCTATCACACTGGTGTGGACAAACGCCTGTCGGAGCTGGTGATCCTCGTCACCGCGCGTCTGTGGACCGCGCAGTTCGAATGGGCGGTGCATGAAGATGAGGCGCGCAAGGCGGGGCTCGCCGAGCATGTGATCGCCGATCTGCGCGCCGGCCGCCGGCCTGAGCTGCGCGACGATGAAGCCGTGATCTATGATTTCGTGCACGAGCTCTACGCCACGCGCACGATGAGTCAGCCGACCTATGATCGCGCCATGGCGCTGCTGGGGCAGACCGCCTTGGTGGAGCTGGTGGCCATCATCGGCTATTATGGCTTCATCGCCATGACGTTGAACGTGTTTGACTGCGATACGCCGGATGGGAGCAAGCCGCTGGCACCCGTGCCAGGCCTATAACAACAAGGAGAAACCTCCATGGTGCGACATGAGACTTTGCAGGCCCTTCTGGCAACCGGGGCTGAGGCGGCCGCAGCGATCGGCGCACCCGAGAGGGAGGCTCTCACCCATGGCGGGCTGCGTGGATTGGCCACGCGCACCATCGCGCAGCTGAATGCTATTGGCGTTGGCCGCAACGATCGGCTCGCCATCGTGCTGCCGAACGGGCCTGAAATGGCGACCGCTTTTCTGGTGTTCGCCGCCGGTACTACCACCGCGCCGCTGAACCCCGCCTACAAGGCTGACGAGTTCGAGTTTTATCTCGGCGATCTCGGCGCCAAGGCGCTGGTGGTACTGAAGGGCTGGGAAACGCCGGCACGCGCGGTGGCCCACGCCCGCGGCCTGCCCGTCATAGAACTGGTGGCCGGCGACCTCCCGGGCGATTTCACGCTTGAGCCATCAGCGGAGTTGTCCGGTGCGGCAGCCCAGCCCGGCTGGGCGCAGCCTGACGATGTAGCGCTGGTTCTGCACACCTCAGGCACCACATCGCGGCCCAAGATCGTGCCGCTGAAACAACGCAATATCTGCGCATCGGCCGCCCATATCGCTACCTCGCTCGCGCTGACGCCTGACGATATCTGCCTCAACATCATGCCGCTGTTCCATATCCACGGCCTGATAGCGGCGGTGCTGTCCTCCGTCGGCGCGGGTGGTTCGGTGGTGTGCACGCCAGGCTTCAACGCCTTCAAGCATTTCGGCTGGTTCGCGCAGACCCGTCCGACCTGGATCACCGCGGTGCCGACCATGCACCAGACGATCCTGGGTCTTGCAGAGCGCAACAAGGAGATCATCAAGGCCGGCCGTCTGCGCCTGCTGCGCTCCTCGTCGGCATCGCTGCCGCCCCAGGTGATGACCGCACTCGAGGAGACGTTCGGCGTACCCGTGATCGAGTCCTACGGCATGACCGAGGCAGCGCACCAGATGGCCTCCAACCCGCTGCCGCCCCGGGCGCGCTTTCCGGGTTCGGTGGGTGTGGCCGCGGGCCCTGAGGTGGCGATCATGGCAGAGGATGGCAGCATCCTGGGCAGTGACACATTGGGCGAGGTGGTGATCCGCGGCCCGAACGTGACCGACGGGTACGAGAACAATCCGAAAGCGAACGCGGAAGGCTTCACCAATGGCTGGTTCCGCACTGGCGACCAGGGCTATCTCGATGCCCAGGGCTATCTGCGACTGACCGGCCGGCTGAAGGAACTGATCAATCGCGGTGGCGAGAAGGTCAGCCCGCTGGAGGTGGACACGGTGTTGATGGACCATCCGGCCGTGGCGCAGGTGGTCACCTTCGGCATGCCGCATGCGAGCCTGGGCGAGGAGGTGGCCGCCGCGGTGGTGCTGCGCCCGGGCGAGAGCCTCACCGAGCCGGCCCTGCGCGAATTCGCCGCCGCGCGCATCGCCGCCTTCAAGGTGCCGCGCAAGATCGTGTTCCTAGAGGAAATTCCCAAGGGTGCGACGGGCAAGTTGCAGCGCATCGGCCTCGCGCAGAAGCTCGGGTTGGGTTGATGAAGGTCGCCATTTTCGGCGCCGGCGCGATCGGCGGCCTGGTGGGCGCAAAGCTCGCCCAGGCCGGGGCGGAGGTCACTTTCATCGCGCGCGGACCGCATCTGGCGGCGATGGTGGCCAATGGCGTAACGCTCAAGGACGCCAATGGCAGCGTCACCCTGCCCGTGCGGTGTGTGGCGGATTCGCGTGATGCCGGCAGTCAGGATGTGATCATCGCCGCGGTGAAGGCCAACGGCCTGCCAGCCGCGGCACCTGCGATCGCCGCGATGATGGGCGCAGAGAGCACACTGGTCACCGCGATCAATGGCGTGCCCTATTGGTATTTCTACGGCCTCAGCGGTCCATGGACCGGCCGACCTGTGGAATCCGTCGATCCCGGCGGCAAACTCTGGGACATCCTGCCGCCACGCCAGGTGATTGGCTGCGTCGTCTATCCAGCCGCGGAGGTGATCGAGCCTGGCGTGATCGAGCACACCTATGGCGACCGCTTCAGCATGGGCGAGCCAGACGGCAGCCGCAGCGAGCGCATCGAGGCGATCAGCAAACTGTTCATCGCAGGCGGCCTGAAAGCACCGATCCGCCCGCGCATCCGCGATGAGATCTGGGTGAAATTGTGGGGCAATCTCGCCTTCAACCCGATCTCCGCACTGACCGGTGCCACGCTCGACATCATCACCACGCGGCCGGATCTGCGCGATCTCTGCCGTGCGATGATGACCGAAGCGCAGACCGTGGCCGAGGCGCTGGGGGTGAAATTCCCCATCGGGCTGGAAAAGCGGATCGACGGCGCGGCGGAGGTGGGGGTGCACAAGACCTCGATGCTCCAGGATCTCGAGCGGGGCCGGCCGATGGAGATCGACGCGCTGCTGGGCTCGGTGGTGGAACTCGGCGGGGTGACCGGCCATGCCATGCCGGTCTGTGCATCGATATTGGCGCTGCTGCGCGAGCGCGCGCGACAGTCCGGCTGCTACTGAGTCCGTCTTGTCGCTCCTCCGCCCGCAAGCTAGCCTGTGCGGGACAGAAGGAGCTTTGCCGTGCGCTATCGCAAACATGAGGTCAAGGATCACGCCCGCGAGACCTGGGTTGGCTGCTGCGACGTCATCCTGCCCAGCTTCACCAATGATCTGCGCGCGCTGAACGAGGCGGCGATCCGGCACGATGTCCGGCGCAACATCGAGTGTGGCTTCTGGGGGGCTCTGCTGGTCTCCGAGTGCAACACGACAACTGAGGAATATATCAAATTCATGGAGATCGCGGTCGACGAGGCCGCGGGCAAGCATAATTTCCTGATCCACGGCACCTTCGACACCACCGACGAATTGCTGCGCGTTGCCGACGCCGGCGCGGCGATTGGCATGGAGGGGCTGCTGCTCGGCCACTCGAATTCCTTTTATCCGCGCAGCGAGGATGAGCTGTACGGATATCTTTCTGGTGTGGCCAACAAGACCGACCTCGCGGTGGCGTTGTTCGTCACCGTGCAGATGAATCTGGGTCGTATCCACACCTCCGGCTATCCGGTGAGTGTGATCCGGCGCATGGCGGAACTGGAGAATGTCGCGGCGGTGAAATATGAGGTGGGTCGGCCGGGCATCGCCGGCGATCTGGAGTGCTGGAAGGTGCTGAAGGGCACTGGTGTTTTGTTCTCCGATCCGCTGGAGGCGCATGCGCCGCTGCTGGTGGAGATGCTCGGCATGCAGTTCATGGGCACCTCCAACTACGAATATTGGGGCCCCGCGATCCCTGAAATCTTCAATCTTCTGCGGGCCGGCCATTATGAGGCGGCGATGGAGAAATACTGGAAGATCAACCCTGCCCGCCAGGCGCGCGTCGCCGCGCAGGCGACGTTTGCTGGTGCGAACTTCATCCATCGCTATTTGTGGAAATATCAGGCGTGGCTCCAGGGCTATAATGGCGGGCCAATGCGGCAGCCGATCATGAAGGTGAATGACGCGCAGATGCGCCTGGTGCGAGACGGTCTGGTGCGCTCGGGCTTCGAGGTTCCGGCCGATGATGCGATCGCCTTCTACACCGGTCGAAACCCCGCCTGATGGCCATTCTGCTCACCCATGCGGATGTGAAATCGGCCATCGACATGGCTGGCGCGATCGAGGCGATGGAAGCTGGATTCGCCGAGGAGGCTGCTGGTTTCACCACACTTCCACAGCGCATCAACATGAAGGCGGGCAAGGGTTGGCTGCGGGTCGGGCCGGTGGCGATGGAGCGCTCGGGCTGGATGGGGTTCAAAGCGATGAACCTCACCGCTGGCAAAGGCGTGCGCTATCAGGTCCATCTCTACGCCATCGAAACGGGCGAACTGCTGGCGATCATGGATGCGCAGCACCTCACCACGTTGCGCACTGGCGCCACGAGTGCAGTGGCAACGAAGCGTCTGGCACGGCACGGCACGGCCGAGGTCGCGCTGCTCGGCGCCGGGCCAGAGGCCGCCGCGCAGATGGCGGCGATGGTCGCTCTTGGCATCGTCAAGCGCGCGCGGGTGTTCAGCCCCACGCCGGCAAAGCGTGAGGCATTGGCGGCATCTTTCGCCGCCGATGGGGTGAACATCACCGCCGTGGACAATCCAGAGACGATGGTGCGCGAGGCCGATATCGTGCTCGCTGCCGTGAAGTCCTCGAGCGTCGCGCTGCATGGTGAATGGCTTCAGCCGGGCGCGCATGTGAACTCCGTCGGCACCGCGCGGCCGGATCAGCGCGAATGCGATGTGGCCTGCTTCACCCGCTCGGCGCGCATCATCGTCGACACCTATGAGGGCGTGTTCGGCGAGGCCGGTGATGCGGTGGCCGCGCGCGATGCGATCGATCCACAGCGTGTGGCTGAGCTGTCGGCTCTGGTTGGCGGGGCTGTGCCGGGTCGGCAGGCCGAGCATGAGATCACGATGTTCAAATCCGTCGGCACCGGTCTGCAGGATATCGGTCTGGCCGCTGCCATCTACGCGAATGCCCGCACGCACGGGCTTGGTACCGATCTTGGTGAATTTCCCTATCTGAAAGCGAACTGACATGGCCCTGAACCCCACACAATTCCTCGCCAGTATCGATGCCGACACCTCCGCCGCCTTCACCCAACTGCGCAAGGCCGTGATGAAATCCGGCCCGCTGGACGAGAAGACCTGCGAGCTGATTGTCACCGCCGGCTTCGCCGCCGCGGGCAGCGAGGCCAGCTTCAAGACACACGCCAAGCGGCTGTTCGCTCTGGGCGCGACGGCCGAGGAAATTCGCCAGGCAGTGCTGGTGACCTTCGCCGCGACCACCGTGTTCTCCGACGTGGTGATCGCGCTGCGCTGGATCGATGAGTGTGCTGCATGAGTGCGTATGCCCTGCAAAAGCTGATCCGCGAGGTCAACCGCAACCCGGTGGCGCGTGATGCGTTCAAGGCGGATGCCGCCGGGTTCGCCGCAGGGTTCGAGTTGACAGAGGACGAGCGTGCGGCGGTGGTGTCACGCGACTGGACGGCGTTGTATCGGCTGGGCGTGCATGGGCTGCTGCTGCGGCCATTCTCGATTCTGCATGGCACGCCGGAACCCGAATATTTGACGGCCATTCGAAAGACAGTCGCATGAGCCTCGTCTATGCTGCCGCCATGGGGCATGCACCGGGCATCACCGCCTGGGTGGAGGCCGCGCCGACGGCGCAGAAGGACGCACTGTATGCCGGCTTCGCGGAGCTGCATGCCGGCATCGAGGCGGCGAAGCCCGATGCGCTGTTCGTGTTCACGTCCGAGCATTGGGCCAATTTCTTTCTCGATCATGTCAGCGCTTTTTGCATCGGGCGCGGCGATCATTTCGTCGGGCCGGTCGAGCCGTGGCTGAAGGTGGCGAAGAGCCGTATTCCTGGTGCGCCGGATCTGGCGAATGCGCTGATCGCCGAATGCATGGCGAGCGACATGGATCCGGGCTTCGGTGACGAGATGAGCTTTGATCACGGCACGATGGTGCCGCTGCATTTCCTCACTCCGTCGATGAACATCCCGATCGTGCCGATCATGATCAACACGCTGATGGCACCGCAACCGACGGCGCGGCGCTGCCTGGCGCTCGGCCGCGCGGCGGGACGGGTGGCGATGCGCAGCAGCAAGCGCATCGGCGTGATCGCTACCGGCGGGATGTCGCATGATCCCGGCGAGATCAAGCATGGCTGGATCGATTCCGATTTCGATAAGCGCTTTCTCGCACAGATGGAAGCCGGCGATCTTGAGGCGCTGGGCGACTACTCCACCACGTCGCTGATGGCGGCGGGTGCCGGAGCGCTGGAACTGCTTGCCTGGATATCGCTCGCCGGCGCCTTGGACGAGGCGGTGGGCAAGGTGCGCGGGCGCACGCTGGCCTATGAGGCCGTCGAACCCTGGGCGACGGGCATCGGCGCGATGAGCTTCTCCACGGCCCAGGTGATGATGGCATGACGCGCCGCACGTCCGACCAGTCAAAGTTGAAATACCAGTCGCAGGGCCGCGCAATGCGGCCGGAGGAGGATGCACTGGCCAAGGCGATGTTGAAACATTTCGCTGCGGGCACGCATGATTTCACCGCCCTCGCCGCCGCGCTGCAGGCGGATGGCATCGCGCGGCCGTCGGGCCAGGCCGGGCCGTGGACGCTTGCGGTGCTTGAGGAAGAGCTCGCCGCGATCAACAAGGATCTGGACCACGCCTATGCCGAGAACGGCTACGGCGCGTGAGGAGGTCATGAGCATGGAGACTGCGACACTGGACGCCAAGGCGGATGCCCTTGCTGCGCGTGGCCTGCCGGGCCTGTGGTATGTGGCGGCGAAATCGGTGCAGCTGCGCAGCGATGAGGTGCTGAGCATCACCGCGCTCGGGCGCAAGCTGGTGCTCTGGCGAGATGGCGCGGGACGCGCCCAATGCGTTGAGGATTTCTGCCCGCATCGCGGCGCGCCGCTGTCGCGCGGTGAGGTGATCGATGGGCATATCGCCTGTCGCTATCACGGTGTTGCGCTGGATGGGACCGGCACGGTGGTGCGGGTACCCGCCATGCCGAACTGCCCGCTGGAGGGCAAACACGCCATCCAGGGCTACGAGACCTTCGAGGCACGCGACGCGGTGTTCATCTATATCCCGACCGCTGCCGGCGAGGCAGCGCCGCCGATCGATCTGCCCTATGAGTTCACCGATCCCAACTGGGAAGGTTTCCTGTGCTCGGGGCTGTGGGACTGCAACTATCAGCTGGCCGCAGAGAACACCGCCGACCCGATGCATGGCATCTATCTGCATGCCGACAGCTTCACGCTGGCCTATGGCGAGCGTGAGGATCTGGTGCGCATCGACCCCGCCGATCGTGGCTTCATCATCACGCGGGTCGCGCAGACCGATCAGAATTTCGATTGGTGCCATGTGACCTGCGAGGGGTCCACGAACTTCATCCGGCTGGACATTCCCTACCCCGCCGCCGGTGGCCCGGGCGGTCCGTTCCGCGTGCTGGGCTTCATGACCCCGATCGACGAGCATTCCACACGCATCTTCTTCTGGCGGAACCGGCAGGTGAGCGGCATTGCACGGGAGGCCTGGCGCTTTCTGTTCCGCGCCTTCTTTGAAGCGCGGCACTGGGAGGTTCTGGAGCAGGACCGTGAGATGCTGGAGGACGTGCCCTATGAGGCGCGGCGGCGCGAGATGCTGTATCAGCATGATGCGGGCGTGGTGCGCCTGCGCCGGATCTGGCGGGAGCGGGCGAAGCAGCTGCTGCTCGCCGAACAGAAGGACGCCGCCGAATGAGCATGCTCGCGGGCAAGACCATTGTCGTCACCGGCTCAGCGCGCGGGGTGGGCCGCGCGATCGCCGAATGCTGCGGGCGGCACGGGGCGACGTTGGTTCTTGCCGATATTCTCGATGATCTCGGCAAGGCCACTGCCGCCGAGTTCATCGCGGCCGGGATGGCCGCACGCTTCGTGCATTTCGATCTGGGCGACCCTGCCTCGATCACCGCACTCGCCGACGACATCGCCGCGCATGAGGGTGTCGTGCATGGGCTGGTCAATAACGCCGCCATTGCCACCAATGTGGGCGGCAAGATGTTTGATGACATCGACATCGAGCTCTGGGACCGGGTGATGCGGGTGAATGTCCGCGGCACCTGGCTGATCACCAGGGCGATGGTGCCGCTGATGCCGGTCGGCGGCACCCGCGCGCAGGGCGGGTATGATCTGGGGGGGCGCATCGTCAATCTCGCTTCCGACACCGCTCTGTGGGGCGCGCCGCGGCTGCTGGCCTATATCTCCTCGAAAGGTGCCGTCATCGCGATGACGCGCGGGCTGGCCCGCGAACTCGGCCCGCGCGGCATCGGGGTGTGCGCGGTGGCGCCCGGGATCATGCGCAACGAGGCCACCGATTATGTGCCGGCCTCGCGCCACGCCGAATATGAAAATGGCCGCGCCGTTCCGGGGCCGCAATTCCCCGAGGACATCACCGAGGCGATCGCCTTTCTGCTCACGCCCGGCGCGCTGGCACTGACCGGCCAAGTGCTTCCGGTGGATGCCGGCTTCCTGTTCACCTGACGCCCACCCGGTCGCGATCCACCGCGAAGCCCATAGCAGAATGGCGAACATCATACAGGATCGAGCACGCCGCCGCGAGACTTTCCTTGCCGTGCTCACGGCCATTCTGGTCGCCGTCGCGCTGAACAGCCTCACCCAGCTGTTCAATATCGGCCATTGGTCGAACGATCTGTTCCTGCATTACAGCTGGGCGTGGGAGTATCATCAGGCGCTGACGCAGGGGGAGCTCTATCCGCGCTGGATGGCGCTGGGTTTCGAGGGGCTGGGCGAGAACGCGCTGCTCTATTACGCACCGCTGTTCTTCGGGCTGGTGGGTGTGGTGCGCTTCCTGACCGGCACGGTGTGGGATGCGCTGGTGCTGGTGGAGACGGCGGCGTTCGCGCTGAGCTTCTGGTTCACCTACGCGCTGCTGCGTCGGCTGGTGGGCTTCCGCCCGGCGTTGCTGGGCGGAGCGGCGATGGCGGCGGCACCGCAGCTGTTCATGTTCTTCTACCACTTCATTTCGGTCGGCTCGGGCTTCGGCTTTCCCTTCGAGATCGCCGCGATCGGGGCGGCGACGCTGGATCGTCCGGGCGGGCTGAACCGGCGGCTGGCGGTGGCGGTGGCGCTGGTGGTGCTGTCGCACACGCTGACCGGCTTCATGCTGGTGCTGTGCCTGCCCTGCTTCGCCCTGTGCTGGTTCGCCGGACCGCGGGCGCGACCGCAGGAGATCGCGCGCAACATTGGCGGGCTGGCGGCCTCGATGGCGCTCGGGCTGGGATTGGCGATGGTCTATCTCTACCCGGCGCTGGCCTCGTTGACTCTGGTGCATTCGGAGGTGTGGGAGCTGCCGAACGGGCCGGCCTGGCCGCGCTACTTCATCCTGCCGCTGGTCACCGGGCCGCTGCTGGGGACGGAGTGGAAGGGCGTGCAGATCGGGCTGGCGATCATCGTGCTGCTGCCGCTGCTGGGGGCGAGCCTGGATTGGCGGCGTTGGCCGGAGCGGGACGCGCTGTGGCGCGGCGTGCTGGGGGTGCTGATCGTCGGCTGGGTGGCGATGTTCCTGGCCAGCGAGCTGTCATGGCCGATCTGGTCGCTGCACACGCCGTTGCTCAAGGTGCAGTATCCCTCGCGCTTCCTGGCGCCGGCGAGCGTGGCGGGTGGGCTGGCGAGCCTGTTCTGCATCGCGCGTGCATTGCAGCTGGGGCGGCTGGGGCGGCTGGGGCGGCCGGTGTGGCTGCCGGCGGGGCCGCTGGTGCTGTCCATCGCCTTCACCGTGGCACTCTATGGGCAGATCGGGCTGATCGACGGGGTGCCGGCGGGGCGGCCGGACAGCCAGATGGGGCCGCATCAGGGGCTGCCGGAATATCTGCCGGCGACGGCGGGGCCGGGCTGGCGGGGCTATCTCGACCGCGGCGGGCTGGCGGGCGAGTGCGCCGCGCAGCAGGCGGTGTGCAGCGCGGTGGGGGCACCGCGAGCGCCGGCCTGGCGGATCGAGGCGAGCCGGCCGGCGCGCATCGTGCT
>CAIVDX010000441.1 GCA_903904805.1 uncultured Rhodospirillales bacterium | reverse complement strand
GCGCCGCGGCTGCTTGATGAGGCTGCCGCGGCGTGTACGCCGCGGCGGGCTGAGCGTGGGCGCGCCGGCTCAGCCGACGAGCCCGGCGACCTAGCGGAACAACCCCATATGCGTCAGGTCGTTGAGGGTGACAAAGACGAACAGGCTGGCGATCACCGCGAAGCCGGCACGATAGCCATATTCCTGCGCCCGCTGCGGCACCGGGCTGCCGCGCACGAACTCCAGCGCGCAGAACAGCAGATGGCCGCCATCCAGCACCGGGATCGGGAACAGATTGATCAGACCCAGGCTGACCGACAGCAGGCCCAGCAGCGAGATCAGCGGCACGATGCCCATCGCCGCGGCCTGGCCCGACAGCTGGGCGATGCGCAGCGGCCCGCCCAGATCATCGGTGCCGCGCTTGCCGACAATCATCTGCCCCACCGCCCCCAGCGTCTGGCTGGCGATGTCCCACACCTGGTCGGTGCCGGCGAGCAGCGCGCTGATCGGCGCCATCTGCTCAAGCTCGGTGTTGGCGCCGCCGATGCCGAGCATGCCCGGCGGCTGCGCGCCGTTCGGGCGCACGCCCACGGTGACATCGACCACCATGTTCTCGCCATTGCGCAGCAGAGCGACCTTCATGCGCGCGCCGGGCCGCTGGCCCACCGCGGTCTGAATATCCTCAAAGCGCTTCACCGGCAGTCCATCGATGGCGGTGAATTTGTCCCCGGGCAGAATGCCGGCCTGCTCGGCGGGCGAGCCCACCACCACCGTGCTGACCACCGCCGAGGCCATCGGCTTGCCCACGGTCATGAACAGGCCGGAGAACACCACGATGGCGAGCAGGAAATTGGCGAGCGGACCGGCGGCGATCACAAAGGCGCGCTGGCCCACGCTCTTCTCATGATAGGTGCGGCCCATCTGCCAGGCGGCGCGCACTTCCGGTGCCACATCCTCCGGCCGCTCCTGGCCGTGCAGCTTCACATAGCCGCCCAGCGGCAGCCAGCCGATCTTCCACATGGTGCCGCGCCGGTCGGTCCAGCGGGCGAGCGGACGGCCGAAGCCGATCGAGAACGCCTCCACATGCACCCCGCACCAGCGTGCAGCGAGGTAATGCCCAAGCTCGTGGATGAACACCAGAATGCCCAGCACCACCGCGGTGGCGAACAGCATCTGAACACGGTCGGCGCCGCCGGAGAACAACGACTGGATGAGGTTCATGCTCAGCTCCTGGAGCTGACGTAAAGCACCAGAAACGCGATCATCACGACGAAGGTTGCGACGGCTCCTTCGATCTGACCGGACGCTCCAGCGATCATCGATTGCAACACGTCCATGTCAGCCTCCCCTCGCCGGTGGTGTCATCAGGCGGCCAGTTTTCCGGCGAATTCTCCGGCCACCCGTCGGGCTGATGCGTCGTGCTCCATGATGCTGGGCAGGTCATCAGCCGTGGGTGACCCTAGCGTGTCCATAACATCGGAGACAAGCGAAAATATGTCTATAAATCCGATCTTTTTCTCCAAAAAGAAATCAACCGCAACCTCGTTCGCCGCCGACAGGATGGCGCTCGCGGCACCGCCCGCCCGCAACGCCTCGCGCGCCAGCCGCAGCGCGGGAAACCGCACCTCGTCCGGCGCCTCGAACTCCAGCCGACCCACCTGCGCCAGATTCAGCCGCGGCGCCGCCGTCGCCAGCCGCTGCGGCCAGGCCAGCGTGTGGGCGATCGGGATCCGCATGTCCGGCGCGCCCAGCTGCGCGAGCACCGAGCCATCCTTGTAGCAGACCATGCCGTGCACCACCGACTGCGGATGCACCAGCACCTCGATCTCGCTCTCATCCAGTCCGAACAGCCGGGCCGCCTCGATCACTTCCAGCGCCTTGTTGAACAACGTTGCTGAATCAATGGTGATCTTCGCGCCCATCGACCAGATGGGATGGCGCAATGCCATCTCGGGTGTCGCCGATTTCATCTGCTCGCGGCTGAAAGTGCGGAACGGACCGCCGGACGCGGTGAGGATGATCTTCTCCAGCTGGGCACGATTGCCATCGGCCAGCGCCTGGAAGATGGCGTTGTGCTCGGAATCGACCGGCAGCAGCGTCGCCCCGGCCTGTGCCACCGCGCGCAGCATCACATCGCCCGCGCAGACCAGCGCCTCCTTGTTGGCCAGCGCGATCGCCCCGCCGGCCTTGATTGCCGCCAGCGTGGCGGGCAGACCGGCGGCGCCGGTGATCGCCGCCATCGTCCAATCGACGCGCTCGCCCGCCGCCTGCTCCGCCGCATCCTGGCCGCAGGCCGCCTCGATCCCGGTGCCCGCCAGCTTCTCCTTCAGCTCGCCATAGCCGGCCGGGTCGCAGATCACCGCCAGCTCCGCCCGCAGCGCGATCGCCTGCTCGGCCAGCAGCCCGGCACGTCGACCCGCAACCAGAGCGCGAACACGGAAGCGCCCGGGTTCGTCGCGCAGCAGCTCGATGGTGCTGCCGCCGATGCTGCCGGTGCTGCCCAGGATGGTGATCGATTTCATGGTCGTGACGCTGTCCTGATCTCGTGACTCGGACAGCATGACGCGCCCGAACCCCCCTATTGCCACAAAAACGTCGCCGCTCCCAGGCACCAGGCGAACAGCGCCGCCGCGGGTGCCGCCGCCAGCACGCCGTCCAGCCGGTCGAGCAGCCCGCCATGGCCCGGGATCAGCCAGCCGGAATCCTTCACCCCGATCCAGCGCTTGACCCCGCTCTCCAGCAGATCGCCGGCCTGCGCCAGCATCGCCAGCGGCACCGCGGCGGCCACTGCCGCCAGCGGCGCCCCCCCGCGCGCGGCCACCAGCACCGCGCCGCCGGCCATCGCCGCCAGCAGCCCGCCCAGCGCCCCCGCCCAGGTCTTCGCCGGCGAGATGGCCGGCGCGAGCTTGGGCCCGCCGATCCAGCGCCCGGCCATGTAGGCGCCGATGTCGCTCGACCACACCACGATCAGCAGAAACAGCACATTGCCGAGCCCGGCCACCGATCCGGTGCGCAGCCACACCAGCGCGATCGCCGCCGGCGCCAGCCACAGCACCCCCGCCGCCGCCGCCAGCGGCCGTCCCGCGCTTCCCTGCACGGCGAGCCACACCAGCCCCACCAACGGCACCAGCGCCGCCACCGCCAGCCCCGGCCGCCCGGCCGCACTCAGCGCCAGGCACAGCGCCACCGAGCCCGCCAGCGACGCCGCCGGCAGACGCGGCACCGCGCACAGCCGCGCCCACTCGCTCGCCAGGCCCACACAGGCGACCAGCAGCAGCGCCTCCCAGACCGGTCCGCCCAGATACAGACAGCCCAGCCCGACCGGCACCAGCACCGCGGCCGAGATCACCCGTGTCCGCAGGTCCGACCAGCGGCGGGACGCATCCGCGCTCATCAGCAGGCTCTCAGGCAGGATCGGGCCAACGCCGCGCCGCACGCGCGGGGGCTAGACAGGTCGTGCACCGAAGCGCCGTTCCCGCCCGGCATAGGCTTCCAGCGCCAGCGTGAACTGCGCGGCGTCAAAATCCGGCCACAGCACATCGAGAAACACCAGCTCGGCATAGGCCGACTGCCACAGCAGGAAATTCGACAGGCGCTGCTCGCCGGAGGTGCGGATGATCAGGTCCGGATCGGGCTGCCCAGCCGTGGTGAGCCGATTGGCGAACGCCGCCTCAGCGATCGCCGCCGGGTCGATCAGCCCCGCCGCCGCATCGGCCGCCAGCGCCCGCGCGGCCGCCACGATCTCGTCGCGCGCGCCATAGGAGAGCGCGATGTTCAAATTCAGCCGCGCGTTCGACGCGGTGCGCAGCTCCGCCGCCTCGATCTCGGCGGTCATTGACGGGCCAAAGCGCGCGCGCTCACCGATGAAGCGAACCCGCACGCCGCCGCGGTCCAGCTCGGCCACCTCATGGCGCAGATAATGCCGCAGCAGCCCGGTCAGATCGGCGACCTCGGCGGCCGGGCGGCGCCAGTTCTCGCTGCTGAAGGCATAGATGGTCAGCCACTCAACCCCGGCATCGACACAGGCGCGGATGGTCCGCCGCACCGCCTCGGCGCCGGCCCGATGCCCGGCGATGCGCGGCAGCCCGCGCGCCGCCGCCCAGCGCCCGTTGCCGTCCATGATGACGGCGACATGGCGCGGCACCGCCTCACCGGCCGGGGAGCCGGAGATCTCGTTCGCGCGCAACAGGGCCTTCGGGGCTGACATTGATCCTCGCCTAGACCTGCCTGATCTCTTTTTCCTTCTCGATCAGCCCCTCGTCGATGCGCTTGACGTAGCTGTCGGTCAGCTTCTGCACCTGCTCGGCCCAGTCGCGGCTGTCATCCTCGCTGATGTCGTGCTTTTTCTCGGCGGCCTTGATCTGCTCCATGCCGTCACGCCGCACACCACGCACCGAGATGCGCGCGGACTCGGCATATTTGCCGGCGGCCTTGGCGAGCTCATTGCGGCGATCGGCCGTCAGCATCGGGATCGGCACCCGCACCAGCTGGCCATCGGCACTCGGGTTCAGCCCCAGCCCGGAATCGCGGATCGCCCGCTCCACCGCGCCCACCAGCGTGCGATCCCACACCTGCACCGTCATCATCCGCGGCTCCGGCACATTGATGGTGCCGACCTGGGTGATCGGCACCTCGCCGCCATAGGCCTCCACCTTCACCGGCTCCAGCAGCGCCGGGCTCGCCCGCCCGGTGCGCAGACCGCCGAAATCGCGCTTCAGCGTCTCCATCGCGCCATCCATCCGGCGCGTGAGGTCTTCTTTCAGGGCAGGCAGTGTCAGTACAACAGCCACGTCGAACTCTCCGCAGTTTCAGCTCGCATCGCGCAACTCTGCGCCGGCCCTCGCCCCCACCCGACCCCCCTCAACGGATATTTCCGTGGAGAGACTCACGCGCAGCGTGCGTGCGCACGATGCGGGGGCAAGGGCCGGTGCGGACTCGCGCGCAGCGCACATGTTAACCATCAGCTTCGATGATGGTGGTGAACAGCCCCTCGCCGCGCATCACCTGCGCGAAGGCGCCGGGCGCATGAATATTGAACACAATGATGGGCAAACCGTTTTCACGCGCCACGCTGATCGCCGCCGCATCCATGACAGCCAGATCGCGCGAGAGCACTTCAAGATATGTCAGCCGCTCATAGCGGGTGGCGTTCGGATCGCGGCGCGGATCAGCGGAATACACGCCATCAACCTGCGTGCCCTTGAGCAGCACATCGCAGCCCATCTCGGTGGCGCGCAACGCCGCCGCGGTGTCGGTGGTGAAGAACGGATTGCCGGTGCCGGCGGCGAAGATCACCACCCGCCCCTTTTCCATATGCCGCTCGGCGCGCCGCCGGATATAGGGCTCGCACACGCTGGCCATCGGGATCGCCGACTGCACGCGCGTCTCCACCCCGATCTTTTCCAATGCTGACTGCATGGACAGCGCATTCATCACGGTGGCGAGCATGCCGACATAATCCGCCTGCGCCCGATCCATGCCCTTGCTGGCCGCCTGCACGCCGCGGAAAATATTGCCGCCACCGATCACCAGACTCACCTGCACGCCCAACGCCACCACCGCGCCGACATCGGCCGCGATCGCGCCCAGCGTCGCGGTGTCGAGCCCATACTCGCGATCGCCCATCAGGGCCTCGCCGGAAACCTTCAGCAGCACGCGCTTATAGGCAGAATGCAAGATAAAACCTCATTCAATGGCAGCCGAGGGCACGGAGGCCTGTCCCGCGGCCACAACGCTCACCCGGCCTGCCCGCGCCGCTCCGATTCGCGGAACCGGCGCGCGAATGGCCGATCCCGTCGCGGCGGCGCACCCTAGACGCGTCGCCGCGCTGTCACAAGCGCGCCCCTTGCCCGCACCACGCGAACCAGCCACCCTCGTCTCATAACAAGTGCCCCAACGGCACGACCCGGAGGAGACCCCAATGACCCGATCCCTGCTCGCGGCCACAGCTCTCGCCGGCCTGCTCGCCACCCAGGCCCATGCCCAGCCAGCCGACACCATCCTGACCAACGGCAAGCTCGTCACGCTCGATGCCCGCTCCACCATCGCCCAGGCCCTGGCCATCACCGATGGCCGCATCACCGCCGTCGGTTCCAACGACGCCATCGCCAAACTCGCCGGCCCAAAAACCCGCCGCATCGACGCCCACGGCCGCACCGTGATCCCCGGCCTGATCGACAGCCACATCCACGGCATCCGCGCCGGCCTGTTCTACACCAGTGAGGTGAACTGGATCGGCACCACCTCCATCAAACAGGCCCTCGCCCGCCTCACCGCGGCCGCGAAAGGCCAGCCCACCACCCACTGGATCATCGTCGCCGGCGGCTGGGGCGAAGACCAGTTCGCCGAACGCCGCCTGCCCACCCAGGCCGAGATCGCCGCCGCCGCGCCGGGCTACCCGATCTATATCCAGCATTTCTACGACAGCATCCTGCTCAGCCCCGCCGCGATGACCACACTGGGCATCGCCGCCGACGCCGACCTGCCCGGCAAGGGCAAGCTGGAACGCGGCGCGGACGGCCAGCCCACCGGCTGGGTCTCCGGCCCCACACCCGCCATCACCGGCCTGTTCGACAAACTCCCCGCCCCCAGTGCCACCCAAAGCATCGAGGGCACACAGGCCTTCTTCCACGAAATGAACCGCCTCGCCGTGACCGGCATCGGCGACCCCGGCGGCTTCAACATCACCGCCGCCAGCTACCGCCCGCTGTTCAAGCTCTGGCACGACGGCGCGCTCACCATGCGCGTGCGCTTCTCGATGTTCGCCCAGCGTCCCGGGCACGAGCTGGAAGACTACCAGGCCTCGCTCGGCGTGCTGCCCATGGGCTTCGGCGACGACATGCTGCGCTTCAACGGCATCGGCGAAAATGTCGACTGGAAAATGTACAACAACACCCAGCCCAACGACGCCGCGAAAGCCGAATATCGCGCCATCGCCGACTGGGCGGCCAGCAACGGCCTCACCCTCACCCAGCATTGGTACATGAACACCGCCGTCGACGACCTGCTCGACATCTTCGCCGAGGTGAACAAAACCCACCCGATCGCCCCGCTGCGCTGGTCGATCACCCACATCAACAACGCCAGCCCGCACACGCTCGCCCGCATGAAAGAGCTCGGCGTCGGCTGGACCATGCAGGACGCGACCCTGTTCGACGGCGAACGCATGCGCGCTGAAATCGGCGCCGAGGCGATGAAATCCGCCCCGCCCATCGTCACCGCGCTGAAAATGGGCCTGCACGTGGCCGCCGGCACCGACGCCCACCGGGTGAACAGCTACAACCCCTTCACCGCGCTGCGCTGGATCCTCGATGGCAAAACCATCGCCGGCACCCAAACCCGCGACGCGTCCGAACTCGCCACCCGCGACCAGGCCCTGCGCCTCTACAGCATCAACGCCGCCTGGTTCAGCTTCGACGACACCAAGCGCGGATCGCTGGAGGTCGGCAAACAGGCCGATCTCGCCGTGCTCTCACAGGATGTGATGACCATCCCGGTGGAAAAGATCGACCAGACCTACTCTGTTCTCACACTGCTTGGGGGGAAGACTGTCTACGAGGAAGGCAAATAAGCGCCTTCTTTTTTGAAAAAAAGAAACAAAAAACTTCTGTGAGTCTCGGTGCGGTGCAGGATCAGGCACCGCACCCCGTAGGGCGCATAAGCGCAGCGTCATGCGCTACCCGACTCGAAAAAAACCGACCTATCCGCCAGAAAACAGACGGTGGGTGTGCCGCCCCTTGGCGTCGCACCATCTCGACGCCAATCCGTTGCCCGTATCGAAGATGCGGGGCCAAAACCATCAACCACCACAGTGCTGACTGCCAATCGCGTCGTCGACGCACTCACCGGATCCAGGCCGTAGAGCGGGAGCATCCCGCCTCCATCGCCATGCGGTGATCGGTCCCGCGACCCAGCCGTCACGAAACCATCCGAAATTTCCCTGAAAATATTCTGCTGATTTCGTGTCGCTACCGTTGACTACACATGCATTCGCATTTCCGAACAATCGGAAATGAGTGGTCCGGGCAGTTTGCAACGCTCTGGTCGTTTGTCAGCGATCCGACTTTGGCAAAGTTATATATAAATGGAGCTTAGAATGGGATTTCACGACGGCGCCGGCATGAACCCGATCTCCACCCGACCGCACCATTGCCTCGCCGCTGTGCTGGCCGCTTTGTCCCTCAGTTTAGCCACGCCGGCCGCCGCAACGACCTTTACCTACAGCGGCGCCGAAGTCACCTTCACCGTCCCCAACACGGGCGTCTATTCCTTCACCGCTGACGGCGCGCAGGGCGGCGCGGGCAGTGAGTGCACCTACTCATCCGGCTGCATCGGTTTCGGTGTCTACACCACCCCGCCCGGCGGTCTTGGCGCACAGGTCGCCGGCAGCATCACCCTCACCGCCGGTGACACCATCGACATCATCGTCGGCGGCCAGGGCGGGGCCGGCCAGAACCCCGCGGGCAGTGGCGGCGGCGGCGGCGGCGGCACCTTCGTGTACGACGCAACCACCAGCACCCTTCTGCTCGCCGCCGGCGGCGGCGGTGGCG
>CAIVDX010000440.1 GCA_903904805.1 uncultured Rhodospirillales bacterium | reverse complement strand
TTCCGGGAAGAGACGGAAACCGATCTGTTCGGCGAGCAGGCGGTGCTGTGCGGCGGTGCCTCGGCGCTGGTGCAGGCCGGATTCGAGACCCTGGTCGAAGCCGGCCTTGATCAGCTCGACCAGGCCGCCGCAAAGCACCGCCTGCTCGCCGAACAGATCGGTCTCGCACTCTTCCTTGAACGTCGTCTCGATGATGCCCGCGCGGCCACCGCCGATCGCCGACGCGTAGGACAGCGCGATATCCAGCGCATTCCCCGAGGGATTCTGCGCCACCGCAACCAGGCAGGGCACGCCGCCGCCCTTCTGATACTCGCTGCGCACCGTGTGGCCGGGGCCCTTCGGCGCGATCATGAACACGTCGATGTCGGCGCGCGGCTCGATCAGGTTGAAGTGCACGTTCAGGCCGTGCGCGAACGCCAGCGCCGCACCGGGGCGGAGGTTCTTCTCCAACGAGTCCTTGTAGAGATCACCCTGGCCCTCATCGGGGGTCAGCACCATCACCACGTCGGCCCAGGCGGCGGCCGCACCCGGCTCCATCACCTTCAGGCCAGCGCCCTCGGCCTTGGCCACGCCGGTGGAACCGGGACGCAGGCCAACAACAATGTTGGTCACGCCGGAATCCTTCAGGTTGTTCGCATGCGCGACACCCTGGCTGCCATAGCCGATGACCGCGACCTTGCGGGCCTTGATCAAGTTCACATCCGCATCGCGGTCGTAGTACACGCGCATCTCGTAGTCTCCTTTGGGAAGTTATCTCGAAGGGAAGGCCAGGGCTCTGCCCTGGACGCGTTGGGGCCTCGAGGCTCCAACACCCCAGCGGGGTCCAGGGGCAGAGCCCCGGGCCTTCTCTTCGACAAAACTCCTAAATGGTCTCCGACCCACGTGCCAGTGCGACAACGCCGGTACGTGAAACCTCAGCCAAACCAATCGGGCCCATCAGGGTCAGAAAGGCATCAATCTTTTCGGTGCCGCCGGTGATCTCGAACACGAAGCTTGCCGCGGTGGTGTCGAGCACCCGGGCGCGGAAGGCGTCGGCCATGCGCAGCACCTCGTCGCGCGCGGCCCCGGTTGCCAGCACCTTCACCAGCGCCATCTCGCGCGCCACATGCGGCCCCTGCTTGGTGAGGTCGGACACGCGATGCACCGGCACCAGGCGATCAAGCTGCGCCTTGATCTGCTCGATCACCATATCCGTGCCGGTGGTGACGATGTTGATGCGGCTCTGCCCGCGCGCGCGGTCCACCTCGGCGACGGTGAGGCTCTCGATGTTGTAGCCGCGGCCGGAGAACAATCCGATCACGCGCGCCAGCACGCCGGATTCGTTTTCCACCAGCACCGAGATCGTTGCGGTACGTTGATCGCTGTCGGCCATGATCTACACCAGCGCCATGCCGGCGTCGGTCACGCCAGGCGAGTGAACACCGTGCTCCGGGCCGAGGATCATTTCATTATGCGCCGCACCTGACGGGATCATCGGGAAGCAGTTTTCCTTCTGATCCACCGCGATGTCGGCGATCACGGGCTTGTCCGAGGCGATCATCGCGCGGATCACGTCGTCCAGCTGATCCACCGAGGTGGCGCGCAGGCCCACGCCATGGAAGCTCTCGGCGAGCTTCACGAAATCCGGCAGGGCCGCACTGTAGCTTTCAGAATAGCGTCCGCCATGCAGCAGCTCCTGCCACTGCCGCACCA
>CAIVDX010000439.1 GCA_903904805.1 uncultured Rhodospirillales bacterium | reverse complement strand
AGACGTCCAATCCGCTCTTCCTGCTGGACGAGATCGACAAGCTGGGCGCCGATTATCGCGGCGATCCGTCTTCGGCGCTGCTGGAGGTGCTCGATCCTGAGCAGAATTCCAGCTTCAACGATCATTATCTGGAAGTGGATTTCGATCTGTCGGACGTGATGTTCGTCACCACGGCGAACAGCCTGCGCATGCCGCAGCCGCTGCTGGACCGCATGGAGATCATCCGCATCCCCGGCTATACCGAGGATGAGAAGGTTGAAATCTCCAAGCGTCATCTGATCCCGAAGCAGACCGAGGCGCACAGCCTGAAGCCGTTGGAATGGACGGTGACCGACGAGGCGCTGCTGGATCTCGTGCGCTACTACACGCGTGAGGCCGGGGTGCGGAACCTTGAGCGCGAGCTGGCCAATCTGGCGCGCAAGGCGGTGAAGGAGATCGTCACCACGAAGGTGAAGAAGCTCGCCATCACCCGCAAGAATCTCGAGAAATATGCTGGCGTGAAGCGCTATCGCTATGGCGAGGCCGAGACCGAGGACATGGTGGGCGCGGTGACGGGCCTGGCATGGACCGAGGTGGGCGGCGAGATTCTCACCATCGAGAGCGTGCTGCTGCCTGGCAAGGGCAACATCAAGCACACCGGCAAGCTCGGCGATGTGATGCAGGAGAGCGTGTCGGCCGCGTTGAGCTATGTGCGGTCGCGCTCGGCCAGCTTCGGCATCAAACCGACCCTGTTCGAGAAGCGCGATATCCATGTGCACGTGCCGGAGGGGGCGACTCCGAAGGATGGGCCTTCAGCCGGTATCGCCATGGCCACCACGATTGTTTCGGTGCTCACCGGTATTCCGGTGCGCCGCGACATCGCGATGACCGGCGAGATCACGCTGCGCGGGCGTGTGCTGCCGATCGGTGGCTTGAAGGAGAAGCTGCTGGCGGCGCTGCGCGCGGGGATCACCACCGTGTTCTTCCCCAAGGAGAACGAGAAGGACCTCGCGGACATCCCTGACAACGTCAAGAAGCATCTGAAGCTGATCCCGGTCTCTCACGTCGATGACGTGATTGCCCAGGCTCTGGTGCGCAAACCCGAGGCGATCGAGTGGGAGGAGCCGGCCGAGCCGGTGCCCACGCCGGTTGCCGGCACCACGGCATCCCTGCCGCACTAGCCCGATCAGGGCGCATTTCGGGCGTGACTGATGCGACCCGCCGGCGCTTGCCGGCGGGTCGTTCTTTCTTTATGGCAGCCGCCAGACTGGCCGGTTCGGGGCATCTCGGGCCCTGTGTGCGCCGGCGGCGATTCGACCTCTTCCTCCCATCATCCAACCCCATACCCACACCCACCCCATACCCACACCCACCCCATACCCACACCCACCCCATACCCACACAAGGACGGCTCATGAACAAACTTGATCTGATCGCTTCGGTTGCTGACGAGACCGAGCTCCCCCGCGCCAAGGCCGCCGAGGTTGTCGATGCGGTGTTCGCGGCGATCGAAGGCGCGCTGAAGAAGAAAGAGGAAGTGCGCCTGGTGGGCTTCGGCACGTTCGCGACCGCCGATCGCAAGGAATCGATGGGCCGCAATCCGCGGACCGGCGAGGAGATGAAGATCCCCGCCTCGACCTCGGTGCGCTTCAAGCCCGGCAAGGGCCTGCGCGACGCGGTGAACTGATCTGCTGCGATGGAGCGGGCCGGGCCTGGATGTTCCAGGTTTGGCCCGCGATATCGGCCTTTCGATGATATGTGTCCCCGACTGCCTGGGGGAGTTCCAGGGGCGGTTAGCTCAGCGGTAGAGCGTCTCGTTTACACCGAGAGGGTCGGCGGTTCGAAACCGTCACCGCCCATTCCGACCGCGGACGGTTGTGATCCCACGGTTGTGATCCCCATGTGCCATCGCGTTGAAGCGGGGCTGGTTTGCAAAGCGGTTTGCGGGCTGGTCTGGTGATGTCACTGTCTTGACGCCTGGGGTCGCAAACCCTAAACCGCCCCACCTGTTGCGCGGGTGTAGCTCAGTTGGTTAGAGCGCCGGCCTGTCACGCCGGAGGTCGCGGGTTCGAGCCCCGTCACTCGCGCCAGTTTTCCTGGTCTGTTTCATTTCGCTCAATCTTTCCGCTGCAATAACTCTTGCGGCGGCGGGCGCCCGCAGGGCGTTGAATTGATGCGATGATTTCATCGATGGCAGATGTCGATTTTCGTCATCCGGGGGCTATGGCGATCCGCGCGCGATGGGGGTAAGGTCCGCTCGCTGCACTGCGGTATGAGGCCGTGATGTGGCCGTTGATGCCTGCGCGAGGAGCCGATGGACAGCATGCCAACCAGCAGCATTCTGGCGAATTATTTTCCGATCCTCGTGTTCATTCTGATTGCCGCGGTGATCGCCTCTGCCTTCGTGGTGGGGTCGCTGCTGGCCGCGCGGCAGAAGCCCTATGCCGAGAAGCTGTCGGCCTATGAGTGCGGTTTTGAGCCGTTCGACGATGCGCGCCGGCGCTTTGATGTGCGGTTCTACCTGGTGGCCATCCTGTTCATCATTTTCGACCTCGAGGTGGCGTTCCTGTT
>CAIVDX010000438.1 GCA_903904805.1 uncultured Rhodospirillales bacterium | reverse complement strand
GCCAACCTCACCAATATCTGCCGCTGCGGCACCTATGAGCGGCTGCGCCGCGCCGTGCACCGCGCCGCCGACATGACCAAGGCGTGAGGGGACCAATCATGAACGCACCCGCGACTCTTTCCCGCCGCGCCGTCATCCGCACCGGTGTCACGCTCGCCGGCGGCCTGGCGATTGGCATCGGCGCGCGCCCGCACGCGGCACTGGCCGCCACCGTCACCCCGCATGTGTTCGACGATGAGGCCACCGCGCCGCACGAGATCGATGCCTGGATCGCCATCGAGCCCGATGATTCCATGCTCATCCGCTATCAGCGCGCGGAGATGGGGCAGGGCAGCATGACCGCCCTGCCGATGATCATCAACGAGGAGCTGCACGGCGACTGGTCGAAGGTGCGCGTCGAATACGCCTCGGCCAACCGCAATCACCGTGAAAAAAAGATCTATGGCGACATGTTCTCCAACGGCAGCCGCACGATCCGCGCCTCGCGCGCGCGCATGCAGCAGGTCGGCGCCAGCGCGCGTGAGCGTCTGATCGCCGCCGCCGCGGCGCGCTGGAACGTGCCGAGCTCGGAATGCTCCGCCGCGATGAGCGTGGTGAGCCACCCCCCGTCGGGCCGCACGCTGCGCTATGGCGAGCTGGCCGCCGATGCCGCCCGCATCACCCTCGCCAAGGAGCCGGCGATCAAGTCGCCCGACCAGTTCACCTTCATCGGCAAGTCGCAAAAGCGCATCGACGTTCCGCCAAAGGTGGATGGTTCGGCGAGGTTCGGGATCGACGCCCAGGTGCCGGGCATGGTGTTCGCGGCGATCGCGGCCTGCCCGGTGGCCGGTGGCACGCTGAAAAGCGTCGACGAATCGCCGGTCGCAGGTCTGCCCGGCGTGCTCAAGGTGGTGCGGCTGCCCAACGCCGTGGCGGTGGTTGCCACCGGCACCTGGTGGCGCGCCAGGCAGGCGCTGGCGCGGCTGCAGCCCGAGTGGGATGTCGGCGCCGCCGGCAGCATCGACAGTGACCAGCTCTCCCGCGCATTCAGCGCCGCCCTGGACGGCCCTGCCGAGCTCGCGCGCAACACCGGCGACGTGGAGAAGGCGTTCCCCGGTGCGGTGAAGACCTTCGAGGCGATCTACGAAACGCCCTACCTGTCGCATTCGCCGATGGAGCCGATGAACGCCACGGTGCATCTGCAGGCCGACCGGCTGGATGTCTGGGTCGGCACCCAGGACGCCTATGAGGCCACCGAGGCGGCGGCGAAATTCGCCGGCCTGGAGCCCGAGCAGGTCTATCTCCACAACGCCTTCATCGGCGGCGGCTTCGGCCGGCGCGATGCCAATGACGAGATCGGCCAGGCCATCTTCATCGCCAGGCAGGTGGGCCGCCCGGTCAAGCTGGTCTGGACGCGCGAGGAGGACACGCGGCACGACAATTTCCGCCCCCACGCCGTGGTGCGCTTCAAGGCCGGTGTGGATGCCGAGGGAACGCCGACGGCCTGGTCGATGCGGGTGGTCACCTCATCGATCCTCGCGTCGGCCAAGATCACCTTCCCCGGCCTGAAGGGGCCGGAGCCGATGGCGGTCGCCGGCCTCGCCAACAATGGCTACAACGTGCCGAACACGCTGGTGGATGTGGTAATGCGCAACACCCATCTGCCGGTCTGGTTCTGGCGCGCCCCAGGCGCCAACCAGCATGTGTTCGCGATCGAGAGCTTCCTCGATGAGATCGGCAGCGCATCCGGCCAGGACCCCTACCAGTTCCGCCGCAAGCTGCTGGCCGGCAAGCCGGATTGGCTGCGCGTGCTCGATGCCGCCGCCGAGAAGGGCGACTGGGGCAAGCCCCTGCCCAAGGGCCGTGGCCGCGGCATCGCCATCTGCGAGGACACGGACAGCCTCTGCGCGCAGGTCGCCGAGGTCACCGTCTCGGCCAACGGCCAGGTCAAGGTCGATCGCGTCACCGTCGCGATCGACACGCACTACATGGTCAACCCGCTCACCATCGCCGAGCAGATGGAAGGCGGGCTGATCTACGGGCTGACCGCCGCGCTGTTCGGCAAGCTCACCGTGAAGAACGGCGCCATCGAGCAGGGTAATTTTGACACCTATCAGATGGTGCGCATGGCCCAGGCGCCGAAGATCGACGTGGTGCTGCTCGCCAGCGGCGGTCCGCGCTGGGGCGGTGCCGGTGAACCCTCCACGCCGCCGATCGGTGGCGCGGTGGCCAACGCCATCTTCGCCGCCACCGGCAAACGCATCCGCTCGCTGCCGATCATGGATCACGACCTGTCGACGTCGGTGTAGCCGCCGCCCTCTCCACTTCGCGGCCGGACCGGGCTACAGAAGCGGTCAAGACCAAGACCAAGACCAAGACCAAGACCAAGAACAAGAAAACGCCCGCCTCGGGAGGCCAGGAAGATGTGGACCCGGTCCATCTGCGCCAGCTGTGTCGTCAGCCTCGTTGCCGTGCTGGCCGCACCGGTCATCGGCGCACGAGCCGAGCCGGCGCCGCCCGAACCCATCCGCGTCGGCTACACCTCCGGCGGCGACATCTCCGCCGCCTTCATCGCCCGTGCGCACGGCATGTTCACACGCCGCGGCATCGAGGTGACGCTCACCTCCACCTCGATGGGCTCCAACCTGCCGGCCGCACTTGAAAGCGGCACGCTGGAGATCGGCACACCCACCGCTCCGGTGCTGATGATCGCCGCCGGCGCCGGGCTGGGCATCGTGCCGGTCAGCGGCGGCAGCGTCTCGCACCCGAGTTCGAAGAACCATGCGGTGCTCGCCCGCGCCGGGCTCGATCTCAGCCGGCCGGAGGATTTCATCGGCAAGCGTATCGGCATGGGCGGCTTCGGCGGCTATTTCGACCTGCTGTTCCAGGAATGGGTGAAGCGCGGCGGTCTGAAGCCGGCGCAATACACCATGATCGAGCTCGGCCAGGCGCAGATGAACGACGCGCTGCGCTCAGCCACGCTCGATGCCGTGGTCGCCGGCGATCCGAACGTGACGCGCATCCAGCAGACCGGCGCGGGCCGGGTGGTGCTGTATCTCGACCATGAATTCCCCGATGGCCTGCCGGTGATCGTCTATGCCGGGGCGCGGCGCTGGGCGAGCGCCCACCGCGCCGCCGCCCGCGCCTTCGCCGAGGCGATCGCCGAGGCCAGCGCCTATGCGGTGGCGCATCCGGAGGAATGGCGCGCGATCATCGGCGACTACACGAAACTGCCGCCCGAGGTGCTCGCCGCCGCGGCGATGCCCGACCTTCAGCCCCACCTCACCGCCGCGCAGCTCGCGATGTGGAACCCGATCCTGCGATCGCAGGGGGCGATCGCCGAGGATGTCGACGTCGGCAGGCTGCTCGACTGGTAGCTGGCGTTCGCGCCCGCCTTGGGCGCATAAGGCGGCGTGGACACCAACGCACGCCCGCCCTTCCGTGTCGCCGTCATTGGCGGCGGCCCCGCCGGGCTGATGGCCGCCGAGGTGATCGCCGCCGCCGTGCCGGACCGAGATGCTGTCTCCGTCACTGTGTACGACCGGATGCCGAGCCTGGGCCGCAAGTTCCTGATGGCCGGCCGCGGCGGGCTGAACCTCACACATTCCGAACCGATGGAGCGCTTCCTGCCCCGCTACGGCGCCGCCGCGGCATGGATGGCGCCATTCCTGGCCGACGTCCCGCCCGAGGCGGTGCGCGCCTGGTGCGAGGGGCTCGGCCAGCCCAGCTTCATCGGCAGCACCGGCCGGGTGTTCCCCACCGCGATGAAGGCGAGCCCGCTGCTGCGCGCCTGGCTGCGCCGGCTCGATGCTCTGGGCGTGCAGGTCGAAACCCGTGCCCACTGGGTCGGATTGGCGCCTGACGCCGTCCGCTTCGCCGATGGCAGCACGCGCCCGGCCGATGCGGTGGTGCTGGCCCTGGGCGGTGCGTCCTGGCCGCGTCTCGGCGCGGATGGCGGCTGGATCGCGGCGCTCGATGATGTCGCCATCACGCCGCTGCGCCCGGCCAATTGCGGCTTCACCGTCGCCTGGTCCGCCCATTTCGCCGACCGCTTCGCCGGCAGTCCCGTCAAGCGCATCGCCCTCACCGCCGCGGGCCAGACAGTTCCGGGCGAGCTGATGATCACCCGCGAGGGGATCGAAGGCGGCGCGATCTACGCGCTGTCGGCCGTCGCGCGCGAGATGATCGACCGCCTCGGGGTGGCCGATCTGCGCCTCGATCTGCGGCCGGATCTCAGCGCCGAGACCCTCTCGGCGCGGCTGGCAGAGACCGGCAGCGAATCCCTCTCCACCCGGCTGCGCAAGCGCGCCGGACTGTCGCCGGTGGCCATCGGCCTGGTGCAGGAGGCGCGGCATGCCGGCCTCACCGCCTCGCCCGCCGCGCTGATCAAATCCCTGCCGCTGCGCCTGCTCGCGCCGGCCGGGCTGGCACGCGCGATTTCCACCGCCGGCGGCATCCGGCGCGACGAGCTGGATGACGCCTTGATGCTGCGCCGCCATCCCGGCGTGTTCGTCGCCGGCGAGATGCTCGACTGGGAGGCACCCACCGGGGGCTATCTGCTCCAGGGCTGCCTTGCGACCGGGGCCGCGGCCGGGCGCGGCGTGCTGGCCTGGCACGCCCGTAAACACTAAGGCCGCCGCAGATCCCGCGGCGGCCCATTGATCGCCGTCCTGTGCTCAGTTGAACGGCGCGTAGCGGACGTTGGCGTAGATCATGTTCTCCGCCGCCACCGGCGCGCCGCCGACGCCGGGGAAGAGCTGCCGCTGCGCATACTCATATTGCAGCCCGGCCTGCACGCTGCCCCACGGACCTGACATGATCTTCCACGTCGCACCCACGGTGATGTCATATTCCTGCCGGTTGTTGCCGTTGCAGGGCAGCGACGACAGCTCGATCGTGCAGCCCCCATTGTTGGTGTTGTACGGCCCATAGCCGATGCCGGTCGCGCCGGAGCTGCGCTGCACGGTATCGACGCCGTAGAAGCTGTAGATATCCACCGCCGGCGTGGCATGGACGATGCCGCCGATGGTGAACATCGCCTCACGCAGCGGTGCCAGCGCGCCGTTCGGCTTGTAGGTGACGTCTGGATTGCCAGCCGCGCCGTAGCGGCCGATGCCGCTGCCGACCAGGAAATTGCCGGCAATGTCGAACACCCCCGCCACCGGGATATAGAGCGACCCACCAAAGCCGGCGCCCGCGCTGATATTGGTCTGTCCCTTGCCGACGGTGGAGACGCGGTCCTCGAACCAGCGCGCCAGGCCGTAGATCTCGTAATGGCCGAACGCGGTGTCGAGCGCGGCCTTGGCGATCAGATCCGGCGCGACCGAGGCGCTGTAGTTGGTCTGCGGGTTCAGTCCGCCATTGCCCGCGGCGGTGGTGAAGATCGTGGTGCCGGCGAGCGTCGGCGCGGTGCCGCCGAACACCGTCTGCGGGCTGTCCATTTCGAAGGCGACATTCGCCTTGGTGCTGGCATCGATGTCGGTGCCGGTGGAGATGCGCAGCGCGGGCACGCGCAGATAGGCGAAGCCCGGGATGTAGGCGGTGTCGATGGTCGGCAGGGTGAATTCGTTGCGCGGTGTCAGGCCGGACTTGTAGGACGTCACCAGCGACCAGAACTGGCCGGCGGTCACGTTCAGGTTCCACGGCGCATAGCTGTACATGCCGAACGCCTGGCGCAGGCGCGGCGTGTAGGAGTAGCTCTGCGTCGAGTTGGCGCCACCGGCGCCATTGTTGAAATCAGCCTCGAAATAGCCAAGCATCGAGGAGTCAGCATCGATCTTGCCTCGGGTTAGCAGCGAGATGCGGGTGGTCTGCGCGGTGAGATTGAACTCGCCCACATTGCCGCTCTGGGTCTGGCGGTAGGGGATCGAGGTGAAGCTGGTGGAGGTGCCGCGGCTCTCATTCGAGCCGCGGTAATAGCCGGTGAGCTCAGCGTAGCCGCCCATGGTGACACTCACCCCGCCGAGGCTGAAGGTGCCGTTCGGCTTGCCGGGATCATAGTTGGGCACCGTCACCGCCATCGCGCCGGCGGGGATCGTCGCGACCTGGGCCTGTGGTGCAGCGGCAGAAGGTGCGGCGGCGGCGCTCTGGGCCTTCAACTGTGCCTTCGCCTGCGCGGCGTCGGACTGCGCCTGTTTGGTGGCGGCGGCGTTACGCGCGGCCTCGGCGCGCAGCTGCTTCAGCTCGGCCTGCAGCGCCTTGATCTGCGCTTCGATGGCCGCCAGCTGCTCCACACTTTGGGCGCGCGCCGGGTGCGGCGCGGTCAGCAGCGCGGTCGAGAGCGCCGTGGCCGAGGCCAGCAGAACGTTGCTGCGCGAAAAACGGTACATACCAGTCTCCTGAAGACGCGGTGAACTCGCAATGAACCAAACCATTTCGGGCCTGCCCTTGTCAGTCAAGCTTCGGTTACAGTTTGGTCGTGCGTCGATGACAGCCTGATGCGCCGGCCTGGCCATGCCGGCGGCTGCGCCGAACGCAGCGGGCATCCCGTCTGCCCTCACGCGGCGCGCCCCTTGCTGCCAGCGCGGCGCGCCCCTTGCTGCCAGCGCGGCGCGCCCCTTGCTGCCAGCGCGGCGCGCCCCTTGCTGCCAGCGCGGCGCGCCCCT
>CAIVDX010000437.1 GCA_903904805.1 uncultured Rhodospirillales bacterium | reverse complement strand
GGGCGATATAAATATCTTTTCTATGATTGGGAATGGCAGCATCCACCACAATCTGATTCTAATCAGATGTGCAGGCGCTGTGTTGGCAGGCACGATTGGGCAAATCGCAATGAAACTGCTGATCATCAGCCACTGGTTCCCCCCCACCAACGCGATCGGCGCGGTGCGCGTGGGCAAGCTCGCCGCCTGGCTGCACCGGCGGGGCCATGAGGTGCGCGTGCTCGCCGGCCCGGCATTCGACAGTGATGGCATCGCTCTGGAGATCCCCACCGAGCATGTCACCCGACCGCCCGCGCCAGCACCCGGCCAGCCCGGCCCGCCAGGCAAGCCAAGCCGGCTGCGCGTCTGGCTGGCCAGGCACCGGCTCGCCCTGGCCACCATCCCGGACAAGCAGCATGACTGGCGCGGCCCCGGCCTCGCCCAGGGCGAACAGATCCTCGCCAGCTTCCGCCCCGACCTGATCCTGGCCAGCGCCCCGCCCTATACCGGCTTTCTGATCGCCGCCGAACTTGGCCGCCGCCACGCCATCCCCTGGGTGGCCGACATCCGCGACATCTGGGCCGACAGCCCCTATTGCGACGACCCGCTCTGGCGCCAATGGGTGGATCGCTGGCTGGAGCGGCGGACGCTGCGCCAGGCCGCGGCACTCGTCACCATCTCGCCGCTCGACACACAGGCGCTGCAGCGCCGCTATCCCCTGCCCGCCACCACAGTGCTGAACGGCATCTCGCCGGAGGACATTCCACCGCCAGACCCGATCGCACCGCATCAGCGCCTGCGCATTGTCTACACCGGCGCGATCTATGCCGGCCACCGCGACCCCTCGCCGCTGTTCGCCGCGCTCGCCCTGCTGCCGCCCGAGCAGCGCGCGCGGATCGAGGTGGCCTTCCATGGCCCGCGTGGAGAGCTTGCCCGCGCACTGGCCGCCCACCATGGCGTCGCCGAACAGGTCGCGGTGCGCGCCTCGGTGCCCTACCGAGAGGCATTGCGGCTGCAGGCGCAGGCGGACGTGCTGCTGCTGCTCCAGCGCAACAATGCCGACGATGCCTCCAACATTCCCGCCAAATTCTTCGAATATCTGGCCGCCCGCCGGCCGATCCTGCTGCTGGGCTGCGACAGCGGCGTGGTGGCCGGCATGATGCGCGCGCGCGCCGCCGGCCTGGTGTCGAACGATCCATCCGAGATCGCCGCGTCATTGGCGGCGTGGCTGGCCAGCCTGCCGGCCGGGCCCGCGCTGCTGCCGATCTCGGTGCAGCAGGGCCTGTATCGCGCCGAACAGTTCGAGCGCTACGAGGCGTTCCTGGCAGAACTGCTCGGCAGCAGTTCATTGGGATCGCCGACCCGGCCGCCCAACGCCCCGGTGAAATAGCCGCAGACCGTGTCGATCCGTTCGACCATCGCCGCGGCCTCGGCGTCGGTGCGCACATAGGGCGTGTTGCCCGGCACCAGCGACGGGCTGTGATAGAACATCACGAAGCTGCGCACCCCGCGCGCGGTCAGCTGCCGCAGCAACGCGATCATCTCCCGCGTGCTCGCCCCTTCCGGGCTCAGCGTCACCTTGTGGAACAGGCCAAGGCGCGAAAGCATCCCGCGCAGCCGGAACGCGCTGGCCAGCTTGGTGTCAAGCGCGCTGTTCAGCCAGGAATCGAAGCGCCCGAGCGGGCCCACATGGCCGCGCGTCATCGGCATCGACAGCAGGCTGCCATCGCCCACGCGATAAGGTGTGGTGGACAATCCGCGGAAATCCGGCCCACCGGAGGCCGCGAAAGTCGCGCCTGGCAGCAGGCTGAGATCAACCGGAATGCCGCGCTCGCGCAGCATCGCCACCGTGTGCGGCCCGATGCCGAAGCGGCCGGCCTTATAGAAATTCGGCCGCACGCCGAGATTGGTCCTGATGACCTCCAGCAGGGCATCCAGCTTGGCCGCCTCGGTCGCCGGATCGAGGTTGCCCGGATATGAGTTCGCCTCCGAGACTTCCTCATCGAAGGGTGGGTTGGTCCAGGGATGCAGATGGGCGCCGATCTCGCAGCCCCCACGCCGGAGGATCGGCAGCAACGGGCCGTAGCCCTCGGGCTGCGAGGCAACCGGATAATCGATCACATAGATCGGGCGGATGCCATGCCGGTCGAACACCGCCTGGGCGCGCTCCTGCGCGGCCATCGCGGTGACCTGCGTCATGTCGCGGCGAAAAGGCTCGTTCCAGTCGAACTCCTCTTCGGTATCGACCACCACGAACAGCCGCGGCTGCGCCGACACCGGCAGTTCCTCGCCACGATAATCAACGCCCAGAAACCGCAGCGGCGCGGCGCCACCCGTCCCCGTGCGCGTGCCCGCGTCCGAGCCCAACCCGACTGATAGGCGTCCGACTGGCTCGGACAGACTCATTTCCCCGCCGACTTGGAGCGCAACTCGGCCTGCAGCTGGGCGGCGGCTGGCTTCTCCTCGAAGTCCGCCGTGCGGGCCAGCAGCGAATCCAGCACCTTCAACGCCGCGACCGAGTCTCCGCTCTCGTGCAGCGCGACCGCCAGATGATACTGGATCTGCTGGTCCAGCGGCAGCTGGTCGGCGGCCTGCTTGATCAGCAGAAGACCGGTCTTGGTCGAGCCGGTCTTCACCAGGACCCACCCCAGCGTGTCCGCGGCCTGAGGGCCCGGCGCGAGCATATAGGCCTTCTGCGCGGTGATCTGCGCGCGGTTGTCGCCCTTCTGCACATACACCCAGGCGAGATTGTTCAATGCCTGCGCATCGTTCGGGCGCTGCTTCAGCACCGCCTGCAGACTGGCCTCGGCATCGTCAAACTGGCCGATGGTGATCTGCAGCGATGCCAGCTCCTGCAGCGCCTCGGATTCCGGGGCTGTGCGGATATACTCCTTCAGCAGCGCGATGCCATCCTGCGGCCGCTTGTCCGACGCCATCGCCGCGGCCGCGTAGCTCGCCAGGATCGACGACGGGGCGACCGCCAGCTGCTGCTGGAACGAGGCCGCCGCGTCCTTGAAACGGCCGACCGAGGAATACAGCCCGCCCTTGAGCGTGCGCGCCCCCGGCAGATTGGTCGGATCACGCAGCAGCAGATCGGCCGCCGCCAGACCGGCATCGATGCCTTGCTGGCTGTAGCTGGCCTGCACAAAGGCCTGCATCAGCGGAATCGACCCAGGCACCGCGGCAATGCCCGCCCGCGCCTCGCGCTTGGCCGCCTCATATTGCTTGTCGGCGACCAGAAGACTGACCAGTTCCCGCCGCGAGTCCACATCCTGCGGATCGGTCGCAAGCATGGTGCTGAGCGTTTCCATCGCGTCGTTTGGCCGCTTCATCGCCAGCTGGATGCGCGCGCGCTCGGCGAGCAGACGCTGCG
>CAIVDX010000436.1 GCA_903904805.1 uncultured Rhodospirillales bacterium | reverse complement strand
TGGCTTACCGTGTGAAAGCGGGAAATAGGGTTCAATCCGGCGCATCTGCGCCTTCGTCAGTAGGAAAAAGTCGGCCATGGCGGGTACCTCCCGCCATTCCAGAATCACGCAACGCCGAGCCTATGCAAGGGAATTAATGGGGCCTGACCCTATTTCAGCACTACAAAATACCGCACGGTCTGCGCAGCCCTTGGAACCGTGAGGAGTCTTTGCAGCGTGCGTTGGCGAACGCTGAAGGCGAAAGATTGGAGATTTCGGCCGCTAATTCCCCTCTTTGACGATGAGCACGAAGCGGCTGGCGTTCGTGGCTCCAGCTTATAGAAGTTTTTTTGGTTCGTTTTTTTCAGAAAACGAACACCCGTCCTTACTTCACCTTCTGCCAGATGAGCGTGGTGGTCGACAGCCGCCCATCGGTCGGCCGCCCAGTTGGATCGACGGACAGGATCACCTTGTCCCCCTCCATCCGCGCATGCCGCACCTGCACGGTATCGTTCCACACACCGTTCGAGGCGATGTCGATATGGTGCACGATGTCCTTGCCGTCGAATGTGTAGGGCCCGCTATAGGCGTTCGCCGTCTTGGTGAGTTCCACCCGCTCGGCATCGGTCGTCGCCGCGATCGATTTCGGGTGCGGGCGCGGGTCGCGGATGATGATCACGAACATCCGCCCCTCGCGCGTGTAGGTGATGTAGCCGGCATCGTTGGTCCAGGTCTCCTCCTCGCCGGTGTCCATCAGCTTGAAGGTGGTCGAAACCAGCTTGTAGGTGCCCCACAGCTCGGATTCATGGCCCTTGGGTGTTGGCGGTTCGGCGGACATGGCGGTGGCTCCCGTGCAGAGTGCGAGGGCCAGTCCGAGCAGAAATTGGCGCATCTTGGGTCCCCCAAAGCTGTTTCGCCCATCATGGCCGCACACGGCGCGACTGTGCAATGTCGCCCCAATCTGGCACGCCCAATCCCGCACCCGATCTCCCGCGCACCCAGGAGCCCATGCGATGACGACCCTGCCGCAGACCTTGCTGCAGACCTTGCTGCAGTCTGGCACTCCCCCCGCCTGCCCCGCCTGTGGCGCGCCCGGCCCGCATGAGGTGCATCTGCGCCCCGCCCATGGCGAGGGCACCTGGCCGGTTCTGCTCTGCCGCGCCTGCACCGCCCGCTTCTACAACCCGCTGCCGCAGACCGAGGACATGAAGACCTATGTCGAGATCGGCGTGCTGCGCTGGTATCTCGAGCAGAACGTCAATCTCTGGTTCTACGCCGCCCAGCTCGGCCCCGTTCTGTCCGCCCGCGCTCTGGCCGCCCGCCCGCCCGGCGCGATGCTCGACATCGGCTGCGGCTACGGCTTCGCGCTCGACCTCGCCAAGCGCGGCTTTGGCTGGCGCGTGCAGGGCGTGGAGCCCTCCGACTACGGCCCGCTCGGCGCCCAGGCGCTGGGTGTGCCCATCCTGCAGGGGCTGCTCACCGAGGACGACCCGTTCGGCGGGCAAAAATTCGACCTGATCTGCGCCAGCCAGGTGATCGAGCACATCCCCGATCCCGGCGCCTTCATCGACATGCTGCGTCGCTACCTCGCCCCCGGCGGCGTCATCGCGCTGACCACCCCCAGCGCCGAGGCGATCGACAACCAAGCGCTGGATCCGGGTATGCGCGACGCGCTGCTGAGTGTGGGCTCGCACACCGTGCTGTTCAGCGCGGAGTCGCTGCGGCGCCTGCTGGCCGCCCGCGGCCTGCCGCATGTCGAGGTCCGCATCCAGCTGGATCAGCTGATCGCCTATGCCTCCGCCGCGCCGCTCGACCTCGCCCCGATCGACCCCGCCGCGCTGCTGGTGGAGTATCTGCGCCGCGCCATCGCCGAGCTGCCGGACGGCATGATCCGCGAGGCCATGCGCGGGCGGCTGTATCGCATGCTGGTCGAGCAGGGTGACTACCCGGCCGCCGAGCTGGCCTGGCCGAGCCTGAACTTCCCGCCGCCCGGCAGCCTCGAGGGCGTGGCGGATTTCCCCGAATTCCTGGTGAAATACCCCTCCAATGCCGCCGCCATCGCCTATCTGCGCGGCATGCAGATCCTCAATGGCGGCCGGCGCGACACCGCCCAGGCCGGCGCCGAGGCCGCCGTCATGTTCGGCTGGTCGTTCGAGATCTGCCGCTGGCGCTGCGCCATCGCCGGCGCCGACTGCAGCGAGGAGGGCGGCATGCTCTGGTCGGCGCGCTTCCACCAGGCCTTCGCGCTGTGGGTCGCCGGCCAGCCCGCGCCGGCCGCCGCCTTCGCGCGGGAGGTGATGACCGCAAGCGGTGTCGACGCGGCCCTGCGCGCCCGCGCGGCGGAGCTTTATGGCGAGGCCCACGTGCCCGCGATCGTCCGCTTCTCCCGCCGCGTGCAGCGCGGCCTGGCCAGGCGCCTCCGCCGCCTGGTCTAAGCGCCGAGTCCTTCCCTTTTGCCGGCTTTTCTGGCACCCCTCGCCTCCCACAAAATCCGAGACAAAAGACCATGACCGGGATCAGAAACGCCGCGTTCGCCCTCCTCGCTGTCGCCGCCCCGCTTGCCGCCGCCCGCGCCGATGACGCGCCGATCCATGTCGGCGTCATCGCCTCGATGACCGGCCCGGCCGCCTCGCTCGGCATTCCCCAGCGCAACTCCATCGCGCTGCTCCCAACAACCGTCGCCGGGCGCAAGGTGGAATGGCTCATCCTCGATGACGGCACCGACGCCAGCCGGGCCGTGGCGGATGCCCGCAAGCTGATCGACGAGAGCAATGTCGACGCGCTGGTCGGCAGCTCCGCCACCCCCGGCTCGGCCGCGATGATCGATGTCGCCGCTGAGAAAAAGGTGCCGATGATCTCGATGGCAGCCAGCGAGTCGCTGATCAAGCCGATGGATTCGCAAAAGCGCTGGGTCTTCAAGACCCCGCAGAATGACAGCCTGATGGCCGACGCAATCGCCGCCCACATGAAGGCCAACGGCATCAAGACCATGGCCTTCATCGGCTTCAACGATTCCTACGGCGATGGCTGGCTCGCGCAGATCCAGCGCGCCGCCGGCGATCAGGGCATCCGGATCGTCGATTCCGAGCGCTACGCCCGCGCCGACACCGCCGTCACCGGCCAGGTGCTGAAGATCATGGCCTCGACCCCCGATGCGGTTCTCGTCGGTGGCGCCGGCACCCCCGCCGCGCTGCCGCAGAAGGCGCTGAAGGAGCGCGGCTACACCGGCAAGATGTACCAGACCCACGGCGTGGGGGTGAATGATTTCATCCGCGTCGGCGGCAAGGATGTCGAGGGCACGGTGCTGCCCGCCGGCCCGGTGCTGGTCGCCTCGCAGCTCTCCGCCGCCAACCCGATCAAGCCGGTGGCGATGGATTACGTGGCGAAATATGAGGCGGCGAACGG
>CAIVDX010000435.1 GCA_903904805.1 uncultured Rhodospirillales bacterium | reverse complement strand
GCTGGTAGTGCAGGCCGCGCAGCGTGCCGGCCTGCGCGGTGAGGGAATTGTTGACCTGCACCGGCACCAATGGTGCGCCGTCGGCGGCGAAGGCGTCGGCGGAGTAGAGCCGGGCGAAAAAGCCGCGCTCGTCGCCGTGCGTGTGCAGATCGATCACGCGCACGCCGGCGATCGGCGTGGGGTGAAAGATCATGCCGGCCGCCAGTGCAGGGCCGGTGTGAGGCGGCCGGTGTCGATATGCTGCTCAAGCTGTTTCAGACGGATCGCCGGGCCATCGCGGAAATTCTCGTCGGCGAAGGCGATGGCGCGCAGCCCCTCGCGCAGGGCGGCGATCGCGCGATGCAGGGTCATCTGGGGTTGGTGGTCGGGGGCGAGGGCGCGGAAGCGGGAGAAATCGACCTGGTAGCTGCGGCGGTCCGGCGGGGCATTGTGGTTGATGCGCACGCGGGTGCCGGGCAGTTCCATCGCCACCGCCTCGGCGAGGGTGGCGACCTGCCAGTTCCAGCCGTCGCTGCCGGTGTTGCAGACCAGCTTTTCGCCGCGCCGTTGGATGGCCCAATCGATCGCGCGCGCCATGTCAGCCACATCGATCAGTGGGCGCCAGGGGGTGCCGTCGCTGAGCACGCTGATCTCGCCGGTGGCGAGCGCGCTGGCGACGAAATCATTCAGCACGAGATCGAGCCGCAGGCGCGGCGAGAGGCCGCAGGCGGTGGCGAAGCGCAGGCAGGTGATCGCCATCGGGCCGGCATCGAGATCCTGCAGGGCGCGTTCGGTGTCGATCTTCGAGCGGGCATAGGCGGTGAGCGGGTTGACCGGATCATCCTCGCGCCGCGGCGGGCCCTCGGCGGCGCCATAGAGGCTGCAGGAGGAGGCGAAGACGAAGGCGCGCACGCCGGCATGTCGCGCCGCGTGGGCGAGGGCGACGACGGCGCGATGGTTGATGGCGTCAGTGACCTGCTCGAAGCGGGCGCCCATCGGGTCGTTGGAGATCGCGGCGAGGGCGACCACGGCATCGACGCCGTCGAGCAGCGCGGCGGGCAGGGCGCGGACATCGCCGAAATGCTGGCGGTCGAGCACGGTTTCGGGCAACGGGCCCGGGCCGGTCAGGCAATGGGCGAAATAGCCCGTGTCGTAGCCCTCCAGCAGCCAAGCGGGATGTTCCGCCCGCAGATGGCGGGCGAGCACGGAGCCGACATATCCCATATTGCCGGTGATCAGAATCCGCATGATGGGCTCACCAGCTTTTCCAGGGGGCGTCGCCGCTGTCCCAGAGTTTTTCCAGGTGCAGCTTGTCGCGCAGCGTGTCCATCGGCTGCCAGAAGCCGTGGTGGAAATAGACCGACATCTCGCCCTCGGCGGCCAGGCGCTCCATCGGCTCACGCTCCCACACGGTGGCATCGTTCTCGATATAGTCGGCGATTTTCGGGGAGAGCACGAAGAAGCCGCCATTGATCCAGCCGCCATCGCCGAGCGGCTTTTCCTGGAAGCCGATCACCTGTTCGCCGGCATGGCGCAGCGCGCCGAAGCGGCCGGGGGGCTGGGTGGCGGTGACGGTGGCCAGGCGGCCATGGCTGCGGTGCAGCGCGATCGCGGCGGAGACATCGACATCGCCGACGCCGTCGCCATAGGTCATGCAGAAGGCCTCATCATCGCGCACATAGGGGATGATGCGTTTGATGCGCCCACCGATGCCGCTGGTCTCACCGGTGTCGACCAGGGTGACCGACCAGGGTTCGGCGGTGCAGTGATGCACGCTCATGCGGTTGTTCTTGATGTCAAACGTGACATCGGAGGTGTGCAGGAAATAGTTCGCGAAATATTCCTTGATGACATAGCCTTTGTAGCCGAGGCAGACGATGAACTCGTTCACCCCATGCGCGCTGTAGATCTTCATCACGTGCCAGAGGATCGGCCTGCCGCCGATTTCGATCATTGGCTTGGGGCGTGTGCCGGTTTCCTCGGCGATCCGCGTTCCCAGTCCGCCGGCGAGGATGACTGCCTTCATCGTGGTCGTTCCGAATGCGATGGGGCAGCATCACATCCATTGGGATGTTTTGTCGAGTGTTCGGCAACCTGCGCGCGTTATTTTTTGACGATCACATCCGGGAGGCATTGATGACCTATCAGCTCTACTACTGGCCGGGCCTGCAGGGGCGGGGTGAGTTTGTGCGCCTGGCGCTGGAGGCGGCCGGGGCGGACTACGTGGATGTGGGCCGGCAGGCGGAGGGGCGGGCGCTGGTGGCGGCGGTGCTGCGGGGCGAGGGGGCGGATCATCCGAGCTTCGCCCCGCCGGTGCTGCGCGATGGCGAGGTGCTGCTCGGCCAGTCCGCGGCGATCCTGGCCTATCTTGGCCCACGGCTGGGGCTGGTGCCGGCCGAGGAGCCGGCGCGGCTGTGGGCGCATCAGCTGCAGCTGACCATCGCCGATTGGGTGGATGAGGTGCATGACACCCATCATCCGATCGCCAGCGCGCTGTATTACGAGGAGCAGCTGCCCGAGGCGCTGCGGCGGTCGGCCAAGTTCCGCGAGTTGCGGTTGCCGAAATTCGTGGGGTTTTTCGAGGGCGTGCTGGCCCGCAATCCGGCCGGGCCCGGGCGCGCGGTGGGCGACGCGCTGAGCTATGTCGATCTCTCATTGTTTCAGATGGTCGCGGGGCTGGGCTATGCGTTTCCGCGCGCGCTGGCCCGGGTGCTGCAGTCCGCGCCGCTGCTGCGCGCGCTGCACCGGGGGGTGGCCTGGCATCCGCCGGTGGCGGCGTATCTGGCGAGCGAGCGGCGGCTGGCGTTCAACCAGCTCGGCATATTTCGCCATTATCCGGAGCTGGACGATCCGGTTGGCCATTGATTGCGGTTTCGGAGCTTGCGGGGACCGGCGCGGGTTTTCTATGCTCGCCCCACAAGCGAGGGAGAGGGCGATGCGCATCACCATGATCACCGGGGCCGTGCTGCTGGTGATGGCCGCGGCAGCGGCGAGGGCGGAGACGCCGGTGGAGCGGGGTGCGTATCTCGTCGGGTCCATTCTCACCTGCAATAATTGCCATACGCCGCGTGGCCCGAATGGCCCGCAGTTCGACAAGCTGCTGTCTGGCGGCGATGTGTTCGACACGCCCGGCTTTACCGTCAGTGCCTCCAACATCACGCCGGACAAGGAGGCGGGCATCGGCGCGTGGAGCGATGATGAGATCAAGCAGACATTGCGGACCGGCATCCGTCCGAACGGCATTCCGCTCGCTCCGGTGATGCCGACCATCTTCTACGGGGCGTTTTCGGAGGCCGATCTGAGCGCGGTCGTTGCCTATCTGCGCAGCGTGCCGGCGAACCCGAACAAGGTGCCTTCGCCGGTCTATCGCGCGTCGTTCCCGCATGTGCCCTATCCCGGTGCGGAGAAGCCGATGGCTGACAGTGGCACGCCGGCGGAGCGGGGGCGCTATCTGGCCACCATCGGTCATTGCATGGATTGCCACACGCCGATGGTGCGCGGCGTGCAGGATTTCGCGACCAAGGCGGGTGTGGGGGGGCGCGAGTTCAGCGGCCCGTTCGGCAAGTCGATCTCGGCGAACATCACCTCCGACCCGGAGAAGGGGATCGGCAAGCTCACCGACGCGCAGATCAAGACGGCGATCACCCAGGGGATCGCGCCGGATGGCCACAGGCTGCTGCCGCCGATGGGCTATGCCTATTATGCCAAAATGACGCCGGCCGATCTCGACGCGCTGGTCGCCTGGCTGCGCACGCTGCCGCCCAACAGCTGATGGCCGCGGCGGGTGGGGGCGGCGGGTGGGGGCGGCTCAGGCGTATTTGTCGCCGCGGATCACCCGCACCTCGGACAGCCAGGCCACCACGCCGTAATTGGTGAAGTAGCGGGCGGAGATCTCGCCCAGCAGGCGCTCGCCGAGGCTAGCGGCGAGCAGCACCTCGATGCGGACATTTTCGCCGCCCAGGGTGGTGGCACCGAGATGGCGGGAGCCCTGACCGCTGGCGGTGCTCATGGTGTAGCCGGTGGCCCCGGCGTCCAGCAGGGCGCGGGTGAGTTGGTCGGCCAGCACCGCCTCGGCGATGATGGTCAGCAGCGTGACGGTGGCGAGGTCGTTGTTCATCCGCCGATCCCCCAGTTTTTGAATGTGAGCGCCATGGCGCGGTAGAGCGGTATGCCCAGCGTGAGGTTGAAGGGAAAGGTGATCGCCAGCGCGGCGGTCAGATACAGGCCGGGATTGGCCTGCGGGATGGCCAGGCGGACGGCGGCGGGGGCGGCGATGTAGCTGGCGCTGGCGGCGAGGGCGGCCAGGGTTGTCGCGCCGCCAATGCTCAGGCCTGCGGCGAGCCCGAGGGCGGCGCCGAGCGCGCCGTGCAGCACCGGCATCACGATGGCGAAGGCGCCGAGGAAGGCGCCGACGGCACGGAAATCGCGCAGCCGGCCGGCAGCGATCATGCCGAGCTCCAGCAGGAACAGGCAGAGCGCGCCGTTATAGAGGTCGGTGAAGAAGGGTTTCACCTTGGCGTAGCCCTGGGCGCCGGTGAGCAGACCGATGAGCAGGCCGCCGGCGAGCAGCAGCACGCTTTTGCCGGTGACGACCTCGCGCAGGGCGCCGCGCATGTCGCCTTCGCCGGCGCCGAGGAGTTTCGCGAGGCCGACGCCAATCATCACCGCGGGTGCCTCCATCAGTGCGAGGAGGGCGGGCATGAAGCCTTCGGTGCGGGTGCCGGTGGCCTCCATATAGGCGAGCACGGCGACGAAGGTGACGGCGGAGACCGAGCCGTAATGGGCGGCGAGTGCGGCGGCGTCGGCGATGGAGAAGCCGCCGAGGCGGCGGAGCAGGGCGTAGGTCCAGAGCGGGATGCACAGCCCGATGGCGAGGGCGGCGAGGGCGGGCAGAGCGACTTCGGACAGCCGGGCCTCGCCGAGTTCGACGCCGCCGCGCAGGCCGATCGAGAGCATCAGATAGATCGACAGGCCGGCATAGAGCGGCTCGGGGAAGCGCAGGTCGCTGCGGGTGAGGGTGGCGAGCGCGCCGAGGGCGAAGCAGAGCGGCAGCGGGGAGAGCAGGTTGGCGGCGGCGAGCGC
>CAIVDX010000434.1 GCA_903904805.1 uncultured Rhodospirillales bacterium | reverse complement strand
CGCGCCGATGCCTTTCGGGCCGTACATCTTGTGGGCCGAGAGGGAGAGCAGGTCGATGCGGGGATTTTCAACATCGATGGGGATCTTCGCCGCTGCCTGGGCGGCATCGCTGTGCAGGATCGCGCCGGCTGCATGGACAAGGGGGGCCAGCGTGGCGAGGTCCTGGATCACGCCGATCTCGTTGTTCACGGCCATGATGCTGACCAGCAGCGTGGGCACCTGTAGCGCCTGCCGCAGCAGATCGGGGTCGAGCAGACCATCGGGGCCGACAGGCAGGATGATTGGCTCGAAGCCTTCAGATGCGAGGTCGGCGAAGGATTGCAGCACGCATTTATGCTCGGTCGCCGCGGCGATCAGGCGGCGGCGGGATCCGTCGCCGTGGGCTGCGTGGAAGCGGGCCGCGCCCTTGATGGCGAGGTTGTTCGATTCGGTCGCGCCAGAGGTGAGGATGATCTCGCGCGGGTCGGCCCCGATCAGCGCGGCGATGTGGGCGCGGGCCTGCTCGACGGCCTCGGACGCCGCGCGACCAGCCGCGTGTTCGGTGCTGGCGGGATTGCCAGGGAGCTCCGTGAACCAGGGCAGCATCGCCGCCAGGGCGCGCGGGTCGCAGGCAGTGGTGGCGTGATTGTCAAGATAGACCAAGCGGTTGGGACGGATGGCGTTCATGCCGCGACCTTTTGCATGCGGCCGGCCATGACAGCGTAGGCCTGGCTGAAGGCGGCGACGTCGGCTGCGACAACGTTCCAGGGCAGCGAGATGCGGATCGCCTGGCCGGCGAGCGGGCCCAGACCCATCGCGTCGAGCACATGGCTGCGGGCAACCTTGCCGGAGGAACAGGCGGCGCCAGCGGAGACCGCGAAGCCGGCGAGGTCGAGCGCGATCACCTGGCGTTCGGCAGCCACGCCGGGCAAGGCGAGGCAGGCCGTGTTGGACAGGCGCGGGGCACCGCCGGCGATGGCGATCGCACCGGCGCCGCGGGCGGCGGCCTCCAGTTCGTCACGCAGGGTAGAGAGGTCGGGGGCGGTGTCATTGACCGCGGCGGCCATCGCAGCGATCGCCGGCAGAGCGGGTGTGCCGCCGCGGCGGCCGCGTTCCTGCCCGCCCCCGGATATCAGGGGGCCGACATCGCGGCCAGGGGCGAGCAGCAAGGCACCGGCGCCGGGGATGCCGCCGAATTTGTGGCCGGATATCGCGATGGAGTCAGCGCCGAGCGCATTGATGTCGACCGGGATGCGTCCGGCGGCCTGCACGGCGTCGACATGCAGCAGGGCGCCGGCCGCATGGCAGAGGGCGGCCGCGGCGGCGATGGGCTGGATGGTGCCGGTCTCGTTGTTGGCGAGCATCAGGCAGACCAACGCGGGCCGAGAGGCGGGCGGGCCTTGCAGCAGGCGGGCGAGGTGGTCGAGATCGACGAGGCCGTTGCCATCGACGGCGATCACCAAGGCCCCTTCGGCGGCGGCGCGCACGGCGTCGTGCTCGGTGGCGCCGATGACCAGGCGGCGGTTCGCACCCATCGCGTGGATCGCCAGGGCATCCGCCTCGGTGCCGCCAGAGGTGAAGACGAGGTCGGCCGGGCTGGCGCCGAAGCGGGCGGCGATGGCCTCGCGCGCGTCGTCGAGAACCCGCCGGGCCGCCCTGCCCGCGCCGTGCACCGAGGCCGGGTTGCCCCCCAGCGCCATAGCGGCGGCAGCGGCCGCCAGAGCGGCGGGGCGGGCGGGCTCGGAGGCGTTGGCGTCGAGATAAATGCTCATCCGGGCCGGCTCACCAAGGCGGACTCAGGCTGGTACAACATCGCGCAGCCCCAGCGCGCGGCCGGCAACCTTGCCGGCGATCACGTCGGCCAGGGTCAGCGACTCGCAGAACAGCTCGATCTGGCGATCAAGCTCGGCCCAGAGATCATGGGTCTGGCACTGACCGGCGGCGCAGTCCGGCCTTTGCAGGCAGCCCACGCCGTCAATGCAGCGTGTGGCGCGCAGCTTTTCGTCGGCGGCGGCGAGGATGGCGAGAATGGAGATGTCGCGGGCGGGCCGCGCCAGGCGATAGCCGCCGCCGGGTCCGCGTGTGGCCATCACCAGACCGGCGCGGCGCAGCGGGGCGAAGAGCTGTTCGAGATAGGCGAGCGAGAGCGCCTGCTTGTCGGCGATCTCGCCCAGCGGTACCGCGCGGCAATCGCCGCCATGTGGCGCGCAGCTGGCGATATGAACCATCGCCATCACCGCGTAGCGCCCACGGGTGGAGAGTTGCATGCTACTGGCCACCGACGGGCTGGCGCAGCACGCGGCCGACGCGATGCTCAAGCGCGCCAAGTTCGGCCCGCAGCGCCTCGATCTCGGCGAGCAGCGGATCCACCAGATTCTCGCAGGGCGTACCATAGGCTTCGAACACCGGGTCGCGTCCGGCCGGCTTGCGGGTGCGTTCCACCGGGCGGGCGGGGATGCCAACCACGGTGACACCGGCGGCAACCGGCTGGGTGACCACCGCGTTCGCTCCAACGCGCGCGCCGTCGCCGATCATGATGTCGCCCAGAATCTTCGCCCCGGCACCGACGATCACGCCGTCGCCCAGCGTGGGGTGGCGCTTGCCGTGGCCGAGCGAGGTGCCGCCGAGGGTGACCTGATGATACAGGGTGACATCGTTGCCGACCTCGGCGGTCTCGCCGATCACCACGCCCATGCCGTGATCGATCACCAGCCGGCGGCCGAGTCGGGCGGCGGGGTGGATCTCGATGCCGGTGAGGAAGCGGGAGAGATGCGCGACCATGCGGGCGGGCAGCTTCAGCCCAGCGCCCCACAGGCGATGTGCCAGCCGATGCCAGAGCTGCGCATGCAGGCCCGGATAGACCAGCAGAACCTCCAGCCGCGAGCGGGCGGCCGGGTCGCGCTCGCGATATGCGCGCAGCGTCTCGCGCAAAAACATGAAGGCCATGCGTCAATTCCATTATGATCGGGCACGTCGGGACACTATATAGAGCGGATCGGGTGTCGAACCAGCCGCTCCACGGTTCTGCCTGATCATCGGTCGAGGAACGAGCGACAGGAGGTGCGGGCGCGGCGCATGGACCAGGTGATAATATTTCCTGGAATTCATGGGCTTACGCCGTGGCGGAGTTCTATACGCATCTTCAATCGACGTCGGGACACGCCGGCGCGAGGGCACGCAAGTCTCTAAGGATGCGGGGAGACGGGCAAGGAGTGAGTGGGCAGGACGAGGTCGGTCCCGGTTGGGGCCTTGGTTTGGCAGTTCGTGCGCGATCCGTACTGGTAGTCGGATATGGGCAGAACCTTTAACAAGAACGGAAATTCAGCACATCATGCCTGAGGTGATGTTTGCCGGTCCTGATGGCCGGCTTGAAGGTCGTTATCATCATTCCAAGAAGGCCGGCGCTCCGCTGGCGCTGGTTCTGCATCCGCACCCGATGCATGGCGGAACCATGAACAACCGCATCACCTATACGATGTACCAGACGTTCCAGAAGATGGGCTTCTCGGTGATGCGCTTCAATTTCCGCGGCGTGGGTCGCAGCCAGGGCCGCTATGATGGCGGCTTCGGCGAGATCAACGACGCCGCAGCCGCGCTGGACTGGATGCAGATGGTCAACCCGAACTCGGGCGGGCTGTGGATCGCCGGCTATTCGTTCGGCGCCTTTGTCGGCATGCAGCTGCTGATGCGCCGGCCGGAGATCTCGGGCTGGGTGTCGATCGCCCCGCCGGCGGCGCATTATGATTTCGGCTTCCTTGCCCCCTGCCCCACCGGCGGGCTGATGATGCATGGCGAGCTGGACGACATGGTGCCCGAGCCCTCGGTGCGGAAGCTTGTCGACAAGCTGAACACCCAGAAGGGCGTGAAGGTCGATTACCGCGTGCTGGCAGATGCCGACCATATCTTCGCCAACCATGTGGACACCATCGCCGAGGCGGTGGAGGATCATGTCGGCATGAAGATGGCCGCGCGTCAGATGGCGCTCGCCGCCGACTGAGGCTGTTGCCGAACCCACGATCAAGGCCGGTCCGCGCATGCGGGCCGGCCTTTTTTGTTGGTATGAAAACCCCTCTGGACAGGCAGGGTCCCACCCTGCGACGATGCGCCAACTAATCAGCATACGGAGGAAGTGCCATGCAGTTCGGCATCCAGTTTTTTCCCGACGTGGGGCCTGAAGAAAAATCCGCCGAGGATTATTTCCGCGACGCCATCGCCATTGCCGAGGAAGCCGATCGTCTCGGCTACCGCCATGTGCGCACGGTCGAGCATTATTTCACGCCCTATGGCGGCTATACGCCCAACCCGCTGATCTTCCTGACCGCGATCGCCATGCGCACCAAGCAGGCGCGCATCATCACCGGGGCGCTGTTGCCGGTGTTCAACAACCCGCTGAAGTTGGCCGGCGAGATCGGCATGGCCGACGCGATCTCTGGTGGTCGGCTGGATGTCGGCTTCGCCCGCGCGTTCCTGCCGCATGAGTTCGAGCGCTTCGGCATCAACCCCGACGAGAGCATCGCCCGCTACCGCGAGGGGCTTGAGCAGATCGAGATGCTGCTGACGCAGGAGAATGTGAGCAGCCAGGGCCAGTTCCATTCCTTCCCGCCCACCACCTCGCTGCCACGCCCGACGCAGACGCCGCGGCCGAAATTCTTCGTCGCCTCGATCGCCTCGCCCGACAGCTTCGCCTTCGCCGGCCGCAAGGGCTACGCGGTGATGGCGATCCCGCTCGCCGGGGCGAAAATGCGCGAGTTGATCGCGGTCTATCGCCAGGCCTGGAAAGACGCTGGCCATCCCGGCAAGGGCGAGGTGTTGATTGCCTATCACATGGTCTGCAATGCCGATGGCGCGGTCGCGCGCGACATCGCCCGCGATCGGCTGCAATCCTATCTGAACAGCCTGGTGAATGCCGCCTCGGGCTGGATCGATGGTGTCAGCTCGAAGGATTATCCGGGCTACGACAAGGTGATCGAGGGGCTGAAGACCACCACGATGGACAGCCTGATCGAGTCCAACGCCGCCTGGATCGGCACCCCGGCGGAGATCCGCGCGGGCATCGCGAAGGCGCAGGCCGACAGCGGCGGCTTCGACCATGCCTCATTGCAGGTGAATTTCCACACCATGAAGCTGGAGCAGGCGCTGGCCTCGATCCGGCTGTTCGCCGCCGAGGTGATGCCGCATTTCACCGAGACGCCGGTGCGGGCGGTGGCCTAGCGCCGCACCGACCATTTCGGACGCCAGGCCAGGAGAGGCGCGATTTAAAAAAAACCGTCAACACAGGGCACCCAGAACTCCGATACGGACGATTCTCTACGATGTGGAGGCTGACATACCGCTGCGCTGCCTCGCCTATACGAGCCGGTCGAACCAAAACTGGACCGACGCCGACCTCCGCGAACTCGCCGAGCGCGCGGGCGCGCGCAACCTTGCGCTCGGCATCACCGGGCGGCTGCTGTTCGCGCAGGGCAGCTTTATTCAGGTGCTGGAGGGAGCGGCCCTCGCGCCGCAGGACCTCTATCACCGGATCCGGCGCGACCCACGCCACGCCGACGTGACGCTGCTGATCGATATGAGGGTCGGCACACGCTCCTACCCCAGTTGGGGCATGGAACTGCTGACAGAGCACGATCTGACGCCGGAGCAAACGTCGTCGGTGCTGTCGCAGGTGGAGAAGGCGGCGCAGGAGCCTGCCATTTCATGGGACTCCCTGCTGGGCAGCATCCGCAAGCTGGAGGCCGGACGACCGGCCACCGCCGTCAACACCACACCCAGGCAAAGCCGTGCCGACGTCACGCTCGACAGGCTTCTGGCGGCGGCGCGCAGCGTCTTGCTGCGCGACGGTCTGACCGACGCCTCGATGAAGGCAGTGGCAGCCGAGGCCAATGTCAGCCTCAACACGGCCTATCGCTATTTCTCCTCCACCGAGCAGATCGTTGGCCTGATGGTGCATCGCTGGCAGACCAGCCGCATCGCCAATTTCGCTGGCAGGCTCGCCGAACTGCGCGTGGACAACGAGGCGCAGCTGGCCGGGGAGATCGCCGACAATGTGAGCCAGCAATATCTCTCCAATGATCTCATCCCGCTGCGCATCCGCCTGGTCGCGCTGCGCGATTATCACCGGATTGCCTATGCCGAGCTGTGGGCATTCGCCGGACTGGTGGTGCAGACGCTGGAGCGCAATGGGCTGACCAGCGCGGACCCGACCCGGCAGGAGCGCATCGCCATGGCGCTCGCCGGCATCGCCGCGCAGGCCAAGATGGCCGCGCTGCATGCGCCGGACCAGTTGCACGGCACGCGGTTCCGCGACGACATGGCCTCGACGCTGACACGGGCCATGCGCGGGGCAGAGCCGGCGCCGGGCGCCTGATGTCGCTCGCCGGGCGGGGTTATTCCTTCGCGTGGGTGCCCAGCCATTCGGTGAGCGCCATCAGCAGGCCGGCGACGACGAAGGACATGAAGATCAGCACCTGGATCACCAGGTCCTGGTTCGGCGTGGCGTGCACCTCCAGAAAGCGCTTGAGCAGGTCGATCGCCGCGATCGAGACGATCGAGCCGATCAGCTTCTGCTTCACCGCACCCAGATCCAGATGGTCGAGCCAGCTCGGCCGCTCGCCCAGCCTGGTCTCGTCGAGCGGCGAGACGAAATTCTCGTAGCCGACCAGCGTGACCACCAGCAGCAGATTGGCCACCAGAGTGAGATCGACCAGCGTGAGCGCGTCGGCGATCAGTTCGGTGTCCTTCAGCTCCAGCACATGCGGGACGGTCTCGACCAGCTCCTGGATGAATTTCACCCCGATCAGCGCGAGCGTGGCGGCCAGGCACAGATAGACCGGCGCCATCAGCCAGCGCGAGGCGAACAGCACCCGCTCGATCATCCTGTGCAGCCAGCCCATCGCGACACTCCCGTTGCGTTCGCGGCAGGCTAAACGCCTTGCGGCGCGGGATGAAGCCGCTAGCTTGCCCCGCATTCGGCGCGTGGCCGGAACCGACGGGCAGAGGGAGGCGGCAGCTTGAGCGAGACGACGACCTCCAGTCCGAAACCCCGCCCCGCCAAGCCGAGCCTGATGCAGCTGACCGGCGCGATCGCCACGGTCGGGGCGACCTCGCTGGGCGGCGGGCTCACCGGCTGGATGATGCAGACCTTCGTGCGCAAGCATGAGTGGCTGACGGCAGAGGAGTTCTTCTCCGGCCTCGCGGTGGCGCAGGCTCTGCCCGGCGTGAATGTGGTGAACCTGTCCATCTGGATCGGCTGGCGGCTGTATGGTGCCACCGGGGCGGCCGCGGCGATGGCCGCGATTGTTGTGCCGGGCCTGTTCCTGATCGGGCTGATCGCCGGATTTTTTGAGCTGGTCGGGCAGTATCAGGCCACCGGGCGCTTCCTGGCTGGCGCGATCAGCGTATCGGTGGGTCTCTCGCTGGCGATGGGGCTGCAGGCGGCGCGGCCGGTGGTGAAGCAGGCGGTGCCGACGGCGCTGATGGTGCTGTGCTTCATCCTTGCCGGCCCGCTACGCCTGCCGGGGCTGCCGATCATTGTCGGGCTCGGCGCCGTCGGCATCGTCTGGCAGCTATGGAGCGGGCGCCATGCGTGAGAACCCGCTGCTGACGCTGCTGCTGCTGTTCGCCCCGCTGTCGCTGGTGTCGGTGGGCGGCGGGCAGTCGGTGGTGACCGAGATGCAGCGCCAGGTGGTGGAGGTGCATGGCTGGCTGAGCGATGCGCAATTCATGGCTGACTATGCCATCGCGCGGATGGCGCCGGGACCTGGCAGCCTGATCGTTGCGCTGATCGGCTGGCACGTGGCGGGGCTCTCGGGCGCACTGGTGGCGACGGCCGCGATGTTCATCCCCAGCGCGATGCTGATCTGTATGCTGGCACATCTCTGGTCGCGCCATCGCGGCGCCCCCTGGCAGCGCGCGGTCGAAAAGGGGCTGATGCCGGTGGCCTCGGGGATGATCCTGGCCACCAGCTACACGCTGATCCGCGGCGCGGAGGGAGGCTGGCTGCATTGGCTGGTCACGCCGCTGGTGGCCACCATTGTGCTGGCCAGCCGCAAGGCGCAGCCGCTGGTGCTGGTGGCGCTGGGCGGCGGGGCCTTCATGCTGCTGGCACCCTAGCTTATTGCAACCGGATGCGTCCTGGCTGAAAAGACCGCTGCAGAACAAGATGATGCGGGAGTGCGTGATGAGGCTGGGTCGCAGAGAGATGACGTGTGCCGCCGCCGCGGCTCTGCTGCCCGGCGTCGCCCGCGCATGGACGCCGAGCAAGGACCTCAGCTTCGTGATCCCCTTCGCCCCGGGTGGTGGCTTCGACACCTACGCACGCCAGGTGATCCCCGGTATGAGCCGCGCCCTGGGGGGCGCACAGGTGCTGCCGAACAATGCCGAGGGCAGTGCAGGGGCGCGAGCCGCCAACATGATCTGGCGCGCGCGGCCCGACGGGAACACGATCGGCTGCTTCAATATCCCCGGCCTGTTCCTGCTCGACGGGCTGGGGTTCGACGCGCAGAACCTCACCTGGATCGGCAATCTCGGCCGCGATCCCTATGGTCTGGCGGTGGCCGCCGACGGTCCGATCAAGAGCATGGATGATCTGCTGGCGCTGGCGAAGAAGCGGCCACTCAAATTCACCTCCACCGGCCAGGCCTCCACCGGCTATCTTGCCACCAAGATCGCCGCCGAGCTGCTGCAGATCCCCGCCCAGATCATCTCCGGCTACAAGGGCACCACCGATTATATCGTCGCCGCGGTGCGCGGTGACGGCGATGCGGCGATCTGCTCGCTCACGGCGATGATGGGAATGCAGCGCTCGGGCCTGTTGCGCATCATCTGCAGCTTCGAACCGAGCACCTCCATCGCCGGCGCCACTGATGCCGCGCGGCTGGGTCAGCCGGAGCTCTCCAAGGTGCTGCAGCTGCGCCCGGTGGCCGGACCGCCGAAGCTGCCCGCCAATATCCGCGATGCGCTGTCCGACGCGCTGGCGAGTGCGATGCGGGAGCCCTCGGTGCAGGACTGGGCGCGGCGCAACGATGCCAATCTCGATCCGCTCGATCCATCGGCAACCGCCTTGATGATGCGCGAGCAGGCCGAGTTTGTTGCGCATTGGCGCACCCGCCTGTCCAGCACATGAGTATTCCGAACACGATGCGCCCACGAATGACCCGAAGGAGCCTGTAATGACTGGCATGTATGAACGCCAACCTCCCCAGCTCGGCCATAACCAGCCGCCCGAGCATGAATATTCGGAGGAGCTGCAGCAGAAATGGGAGCGCTGGGCGAAGAAGCGCACCTTCGTCCGCGCGCTCGAGGGCACCTATTCGCATCTCTATCAGCGCCTGCTCGATGAACCGCGTGTGTATAGCTCGAAGGATGTGCCCTGGAAGGGCGGGCCGGGGCTGTACGGCAAGCATGTGATCAGCCCGCAGCACGCGCAGGTCACGCAGTCGATCGAGACGCATATCGAGGTCTATGCCCCCGGCTCATTCGGCCAGAAGCACGGGCACCTGAACTCGGCGGTGTTCTATGTGCTGAAAGGCCGTGGCTATGACATCCACGATCAGAAGCGCATCGACTGGAAGGCCGGCGATATCATGATCGTCGAGAATGGCTGCGTGCATCAGCATTTCAACGACGACCCCGAGGAAGAGGCGATCCTGCTGGTTTTCAAGGCAAAGCCGCTGT
>CAIVDX010000433.1 GCA_903904805.1 uncultured Rhodospirillales bacterium | reverse complement strand
GAGGAGCCCCCGGCGTGGACGAACTCACCACACTTGCCCGGCAGATCATCTCCAGCATCTGGAAGCGGCGCTATCTGGCGCTGGCTTTGGCCTGGCTGGTCAGCCTCGGCGGCTGGGCGGCCGTCTACTCCATCCCCAACAGCTACGAGTCCGGCGCTCGCCTGTATGTCGATTCCGACGCCGTGCTGACCCCGCTGCTGCGTGGCCTCGCCCTGGATGACAACGGCAACAACCAGCTCGACATGCTTCAGCGGACTCTGCTCAGCCGCCCCAATCTTGAGAAGCTGATCTCGAAAACGGATCTCGAGCTAACGATCCGCTCCCCCACCGATCTGGAACGGCTGACCGCCTCGCTCGCCGACACCATCAGGATCTCGCCGCAGACCCGCAACCTGTTCACCATCAGCTATCGCAACACCAATCCCAAGCTGGCCTACGATGTCGTGCAGTCGATCCTGGCGATCTTCGTCGAGAGCAAGACCGGCAGCACCCGATCTGACATGGAGAACGCGCGCCAGTTCCTGGAGCAGCAGCTGAGCTCCTACGAACAGCAGCTGCGCAAGGCCGAAGCCAAGCGCGCCGACTTCAACGCCAAATATATGGACCTGCTGCCCGGCAATGGCGGTGGCGCCACCCGTCTCGAAGGCGCGCGCGAGCACGTTGCCGACCTTGAAGGCCAGCTCAAGGACCTGCAGGTCCGCGAGGACATTCTCAAGACCCAGATGGCCGCCACGCCGGAGACCGTCAGCCTGAGCCAGCGCGAGGCGCGGGTGATGGATGCCGGTCGCAAATCCGCCGACAATGCCAAGATCACCGAGGCCGAGGCGCAGCTGGCGATGCTGCGCCTGAAATACACCGACAGCTTCCCCGCCGTGGTGACCCAGAAGCAGATCATCGAAAGCCTGAAATCCCAATCGCTGGCGAAGCAGGATCTGGCGCCGGTCGCCGCCGCGGTGGCGCCTCCTGCGGCCAACGGCACCGATCCGAGCACCGAGCGCGCCACCCTGCCCAACCCGGTCTATGGCCAGCTGAAGGCGTCGATGTTCGAACTGAACGCCCAGAAGCTGGTGCTGCAGCGCCGGCTGGCCGATGCCAGCCGGGACCGCGACCGGCTCGAGGAGATCGCCCGTGGCGTGCCCGGCCTGCAGGCCGAGGCGGTGAACGTCAATCGCGACTACGACGTGCTGCGCCGCAATTACGAGGAGATGCTGCGCCGACGTGAGGAGATGAAAATCGCCTCGGCCGCCGACTCGGAGGCGGAAAAGATGAAGCTCGAGGTGATCGATCCGCCGCAGGTTCCGCGCATTCCCGTCGCGCCCAAGCGTCAGGTCCTGCTGTCGATGGTACTCCTGATCGGCCTGGGCGCCGGCCTCGCCTTGCCGGTGCTGCTGATGCAGTTCGACAGCTCGTTCCACTCGATCGAGGATCTGCGCCGGCTCGAACTGCCGGTGATCGGCAGCGTGTCGTTGATCGCCAATGCGGTCAGTTGGCGCACGCGGGCCACCCAGATCGCCGTGATCGTCGTCGGGCTGATCCTGCTCGGCGGGGTCTATAGTGGATTGATGGTGCGCATGGCCGCCGGGTCAGCGGCCTAGGAATGAGCGATAAAACCGCCCATCTGATCGAGCGCGCCGCCGCGTTTCTGCGCTCGGGTGGCGCTGGACTGCCTGCCATGCCGCCGCCGATCCCGGACAGCCAGGCCGAGTTCGAGGCGCTGCCGATCGCCGCCCCGCCCAGCTTCCAGCCGAGCACGCCGTTCACGCCGCCGCTCACCGACGACGACGACACAAGGCCGGCCGCCGTGGTGCATGATCCGATGCCCGATTATGCCACCCCGCTCGCCGACGAGCCGATCGATCTGCCCGGTGGCGACAGCGGCGACGACCCGGCCTTTCTCAGCGTCGACATGCTGAAGAATGCCGGCCTGGTGCTGCTCTCCGAACGCACCCGCACCACCGAGGAGTTCCGCATCTCGGTTGGGCGCATCCTGCGCAGCCTGCGCAGCCTCAATGGCGGCGCCGGCGCCCACCGCGTCATGATCACCTCCGCCCGCCCGGGCGAGGGCAAGAGCTTCTCGGCGATCAATCTCGCCGCCTCGATGGCGCAGAACGGCATGTCGGACGTCGTGATGATCGACGCCGACGGCAAACCCTCCTCCACCACCGCGCTGATGGGCCTTCGCTACCGCACCGGCCTGTTCGATCTGGCCGAGGACCCGCGCCTGCGCATCGAGGATGTGGTGATCCCCACCGAGGTGCGCGGCCTCAGCCTGATCCCTCTCGGCGGCCAGCACACCCACACCGATGGCGGCATCACCCGCCCGGTGTCGGCGGCGATCGAACGCATCGCCCGGCGCTACCCCGACCGCATCATCCTGATCGACACCCCGCCCTGCCTCTACACCTCCGACCCCTCCACCCTCGCCAGCCTGGTCGATATGGTGCTGCTGGTGATCGAGGCGGAAAAGACCCAGCGCAGTGAGATCGAGGCCTCGCTCGAGCTGGTGCACGCCTGCCCGAATGTCATGCTCATGCTCAACAAGGTGAAAACCCGCTCCGACGCCTCGTTCGGCGCCTACTACTACTATTCCGGCTACCCGACCTGACATCGCGGCTGGAACGAATGCCTGCCCCGACCGCCTGTTGTCGCCCTGCCGGTCGCGGCATGCGCCCTGCCAACGCGGCAGCCCCCATTATCAGGGCCCACCTCATCAGGGCCCACCTCATCACGGCACTCGGCGTCCTCGCACTTGCCCAGACCGCCCCCCACCGCGCCCAGGCGCAGCCCCAGTTCAATCCGCCGCAGATCGCCCCGGCCACCGGCTTCACCACGTTCAGCGGCGACGCGCGCGACCAGATCGAGGCGCTGCTGGCGCCGCCGAACGGCCCGGCAGGCGGCGGTCCTGGCGGCCGCGCCTGGCAGACCAGCCTGTTCCTCGAGGTCGATCAGGAATGGACCAACAATCTCCAGCAGACCACCGGCGGGTACGG
>CAIVDX010000432.1 GCA_903904805.1 uncultured Rhodospirillales bacterium | reverse complement strand
CATGTCGGCGCCAACCAGCTTGGCGCCCTGGATGACATTCAGCCCGATGCCGCCGAGGCCGAAGACAACGACATTGGCGCCGGGCTCGACTTTGGCGGTGAAGATCACCGCGCCGATGCCGGTCGTTACGCCGCAGCCGATATAGCAGATCTTGTCGAATGGGGCGTCGGGCCGGACTTTCGCCAGCGCGATCTCAGGCAGCACGGTGTAGTTCGCGAAGGTGGAGCAGCCCATGTAATGCAGGACCGGCTTGCCTTTGTAGGAGAAGCGGCTGGTTCCATCGGGCATCAGGCCCCTGCCCTGTGTGGCGCGGATTTTGGTGCAAAGGTTGGTTTTGCGGCTGAGGCAGGATTTGCAGCCGCGGCATTCGGGTGTGTAGAGCGGGATCACATGGTCGCCGACTTTAAGGTCGTGCACGCCCGGCCCGACCTCGACGACAACACCCGCGCCCTCATGCCCCAGAATTGCTGGAAACAGCCCTTCGGGATCGGCGCCGGAGAGGGTGTATTTGTCGGTGTGGCAGATGCCGGTGGCCTTGATCTCAACCAGAACCTCGCCCTCGCGCGGGCCATCAAGTTGGACGGTAGTGACCTCAAGCGGCTTTCCCGCTTCAAAAGCAACGGCTGCGCGAACGTCCATGTGAGACCTCCAGGGCTGAGATGGCTGAGCTGGCTTTGAACCAAAGTTTTAAAAGTTCTTTAGTTCTTTCTTTCAAGAAGGACCTACTTTGTCCGTGGCGGGTTACACGCCCATGTAGCGTGTCCGAAGGTCCGGTTGGGCGAGGAACTCGGCTGAGGTGCCGTTCCAGACAACCTGGCCTTTTTCCACAACAAAGTGTCGATCGGCGATGCGCAGCAGATGATCCAGGTTCTTGTCGATCACCAGGATTGCCTGGCCGCGAGCCCGCACGGCTTCGAGGCAGCGCCAGATTTCCAGTCGTATCAACGGGGCGAGGCCTTCGGTGGCCTCGTCGAGGATCAGAAGCCTGGGATTGGTCAGCAGGGCGCGGCCGATGGCAAGCATCTGCTGCTCGCCACCGGAGAGCTGGTTACCCCAATTGTCGAGCCGTTCCGCCAGACGCGGGAAGAGTTCGACCACCTTGTCGAAATCCCACGGCTCGGCGTTCGACGAGCGGTTGGCAGCGGTGGCGACCAGGTTCTCGCGCACGGTGAGGTTCGGGAAAATGCGGCGGCCCTCGGGCACCAGGCCGAGGCCGGCGCGGGCGACCCGGTGCGAGGGCCAGCCGCGGATGGGTTTGCCGAGGAAGCTGATCTCGCCGGCTTTGGAGGGGATCATGCCCATCACCGACTTGATCGTGGTGGTCTTGCCCATGCCATTGCGGCCCATCAGCGTGACGACCTCACCCTCACCGACGCTGAAATCCATGCCGAACAGCACCTGACTGGCCCCATAGCTGGTTTGCAGGCCTTTGACTTCAAGCATGGGTGGACTCCGCGGCGGCGGCTTCCTCGGCTTCGTCACCGAGATAGGCATGTTGGACTTCCGGATTGGCGCGAATCTCGTCGGGCAGGCCGGTAGCGATGATGCGGCCATAGACCAGCACGGAGATCCGGTCAGCGAGAGCGAAGACGGCGTCCATGTCATGCTCGATCAGCAGGATTGTGTAGGGGCCCTTCAGGCTTTGCAGGAACGTGACCATGCGGTGGCTTTCCTCGCGGCCCATGCCGGCCATGGGCTCGTCGAGCAGCAGCAGCTTGGGTTCGGTGGCGAGCGCGATGGCGACCTCTAGCTGGCGCTGTTCGCCATGGGACAGCAACCCGGCCTGGATGGAAGCGCGCGGAGCAAGTCCGACCTGTTCGAGGATCGCGCTGGCCGGGCCGATCAGCGCGGGATCAGTGCGGGCGTTGCGCAGGAAACGAAATGAGTGACCGAGGCGCGCCTGCACGGCCATTGCTACATTGTCGAGCGCGGTGAATTCCGGGCAGATCGAGGTGATCTGGAAGGACCGCACAAGGCCAAGGCGGGCGCGAGTGGGCATCGGCAGGGCTGTGATGTCGGCCCCGTTGAAGCGGATCGAGCCGGAGGTGGGGGTCAGTTCACCCGAGAGCTGGGCGACCAGCGTGGTTTTGCCAGCACCGTTCGGGCCAATGATGGCATGCAGTTCGCCGGGCTGCAGCTCCAGCGAGACATTGTCGGTGGCGACCAGGCCGCCGAAGCGCTTGACCAGTTGATTGGTCTGCAGAATTGGAGTGGCCACGCTCAGCTCTCCTTGTTGCGCGCGAGAAAGCCGAAGAGGCCGCGCCGGGCGAACAATACCACGAGGATCAGAAATGGTCCGAACACCACCGCCCAATGGGTGGTGTAGTTGCCGATCACCAGCCTCAGCAAGAGGTAGGCGGCCGCTCCCAGCACCGGGCCGATCAGCGTGCCGATGCCACCCAGCACTACCATCGAAATCAGCTCGCCCGAGCGGGTCCAGCTGAGGTCACCAGGGCTGACGAAGGTCTGGTAGTTGGCGAGCATGATGCCAGCGACGCCAGCGAAACCGCCGGCGATAACGAACGCAGCAAGGCGATAGGGCTGTGTGCTGAAGCCGATGGCGGCCAGCCGGCGCTCGTTCTGGCGGACGCCTTTCAAAACCATGCCGAAGCGGCTGCCGACGATGGCGCGCATCGCCAGGAAACAGAGCACGAGCAGAGCGAAGCAGACATAGTAGAAACTGGTGATGTCGGACATGTCGACCCACGGCAGTTCCGAGCGGGAGGACATCGAAAGACCTTCGTCCGCGCCATAGAGCGTCCAGCCGGTGAAGAGGTAGTAGATCATCTGCGCGAAGGCGAGCGTCAGCATCAGCAGGATCGTGCCCGAGGTCCGCATACAGACGATGCCGATGAGCAGCGCGGCGAGCATCGAGACGGCGATGGCGGCCGGCCACGCGATCAGCGCGTCCGATGTGCCTGGGATCACGCCGAGGAAGAGGCTGCTGTCGCTGTCGTGGAAGGCGAGGATGCCCACCGTGTAGCCGGCAAGGCCGACGAAGCAGGCATGGCCGAAGCTGACCAGGCCGCCATAGCCAAGGATGAGGTCAAGGCTCATCGCGGCGAGGCCCATCGCCATGATTTGGATAAACTGGCGCACCAGGAAGGGCTCGTGCAGCCAGCCGGCGACCGGCGGGATAGCTCCGAGGATCACGAAACAACACAGTGTGACCAGGGCCGAGCGCGAAAGGCCGCCGGCGGAAGCGGCTGCGTGACGGGCTTTAGACATTGGCGGGCAAAAGGCCACGCGGGCGGATGAACAGCAGGCCGGCCATCAGCACATAGAT
>CAIVDX010000431.1 GCA_903904805.1 uncultured Rhodospirillales bacterium | reverse complement strand
AGCGCCGCAACGATCGCCGGGCCGCCATGGGCATGAAGCTCCACCACATCCTCACCGGTCACGCTGGCCGGCCCCGCGAAATATAGTACCAGACCGCGATCGATCGCCTCGCCGTTAGCGGGGTCCCTGAACGATGCCAACCGCACACCACGGGCCAAGGGCAACGGCCCGGCAATATCCTGGGCGATCGTCGTCGCGTCCGGCCCCGATATCCGGATCACGGCCAAGCCTGCGCGCCCCCGCGCAGTCGATAAGGCAAAGATCGTATCGTCGAACCGCACGCAACCTCCTAGGCGCTGGTGACACACCGCGTCCAAAGCGAATAAGATGAAGCCTATAGAACAACGCCCAGAGGCTCCATAGCGGAAAATTTGCTCGGTCGCGAGACCAGCCCCTATCTGCTGCAACACAAGGATAACCCGGTCCACTGGCGGGCCTGGAACCAAGCCGCACTCGAGGAGGCACGGCGGACCGACCGGCCGATTCTGCTCTCGGTCGGCTATGCCGCCTGCCACTGGTGCCATGTCATGGCCCATGAGTGTTTCGAAAATTCCGAGATCGCCGGGCTGATGAACACGCTCTACGTGCCAATCAAGGTCGACCGCGAAGAGCGCCCCGACCTCGACGCGATCTACCAGAACGCCCTGGCACTGAGGGGTCAGCAGGGCGGCTGGCCGCTGACGATGTTTCTGACGCCCGATGCTAAGCCGTTTTGGGGCGGTACCTATTTCCCACCGACCTCGAAATGGGGCCGGCCGGGCTTTCCCGATGTACTGCGGGGCGTCGCCGACACGTATCGAGCCGACCGTGCCAAGGACGATACCAATGTCGGGATTCTGACGCAGGGCCTCGCGCGGCTATCGCAGCCACAGGCCGCCGGTCCGGTCGAGATGGCCTCGTTGGACCGCATCGCCGAGCGTCTCGCGGCGTCGATCGACCCCATCAATGGTGGCTTCGGAGACGCTCCAAAATTCCCCAATTGTTCCAATCTCGAATTGCTCTGGCGGGGCTATCGCCGTAGCGGAAACATCGCCTTGCGCGACGCCGTGCTCCTCACGCTCGATCATGTCAGCCAGGGCGGCATCTACGACCACCTGGGGGGTGGTTATGCCCGCTATTCCACCGACTCCCGATGGCTCGCCCCGCATTTCGAAAAAATGCTCTACGACAATGCTCAGTTGATCGACCTCCTGGTCGATGCCTGGCAGGACACCGGCAAACCGCTCTACCGTCTTCGGATCGAGGAAACGATCGCCTGGCTACTGCGCGAGATGAGAGACGCCAATGGCGGCTTTACCGCGACGCTCGATGCTGACAGCGAACATGAGGACGGCAAGTTCTACGTCTGGACCGAGGGTGAAATCGACCGGTTGCTCGGCCCTGACGCCCCGAAGTTCAAGACCATTTATGACGTCACGTCGGAAGGCAACTGGGAAGATAAGACCATCCTCAATCGCCTCGAGCATCTCGACGCCGAAGACGATGCGACCGAGGCTATGCTGGCTCGCTGTCGGACGGTGCT
>CAIVDX010000430.1 GCA_903904805.1 uncultured Rhodospirillales bacterium | reverse complement strand
GCTTCCTCGCTGTTGCCCAGGCCTTTTTGGCGGCCTAGCCGCCGAGCCTTACAGAATCACGTCGGCCAAGCAGTGCGCCCAGGTCGCGCCAGGCAGGGCTGTCCAGCACAAATCGGATCAGGATCGCCATCAACACGGCGATCACCCCCCACCAGACCAGCTCACGTGCGGCCCAGACAACATGGCCCGGCCCGCCGGTCACCGGCGAGATAACTCCGCCGAACAGCCTGGCGACGGTGCCTTGAACCGTCATCATCCAGAGCAGGAAGATCGTGCCATAGCCGGTGCACCGGAAGATCGTCGCGGCATGCGGCTCCTCCGCCGCCCGGCCAAGCGCCAGCAGCGATGGCAACGGCAGCAACAGGAAGATGCCGCGATAGCCCAAACTCTGCCCGGCGAAGAAACACCCCACGACAACAATCGCGCCAATGGTGAGCAGCACGCGCGCCTTTGTCGGGCAACGGCTCAGGTCCAGCTTGACCGCCGGCATCGCCGCGATGCGCAGCGCCAGCCACGTCGCGGACAGACCCATCGCCAATTCAACCAGATGGATCAACAGGCGATCCGCTGACGGCGGAAATGTCACACCTTCCGCCCAGCCCACCGCGTCCAGGATCATGCGGGCACCATAGACGATGCCGCCGGGCAGGTTGGCCGCCGCCCAGGAATGGCCGGCGAAATGACCGACCGGCAGATTGCGCGCCATGCGTGGCAATTCGTCAGCGAATGACCACCCGAAAACGCCGATCGCCGCGGCGGCGAGCACGCCCAGCCAGATCGCCCAGCGCAGCCGCTCGCGCAGCAGCAGCAGCAGGGCAACAAACGGGTAGAGCTTCAGAAATCCCGCCACAAGAATAAGCACGTAGCCGAGCACCCGAAGCCCTCCGCCCCGCGTCAGGCACAAGCCCGCAAGCAGCAAAATGACGAAAATGAGCACATCGGCATTGCCGCGCTCCAGCGCGAAGGCGGTGAGGCTGGAGAAACTGCCGAGAATGATCAACTGACGGTCGTCACGCGCGCGCGGCCGCGGCAAAGCGCCCAGCGACACCATGAACAGCCCCGCCAGCGCCAGCCCATAACCCGGGACAAAGCGGAGATCCGTGGGCAGAAAATCCAGCCGCAGCCAGAGCGGGGAGTAGTTGAACACGCCGCCGATCGGGTCACAGGGCACCGCGGCATAGACATCAACCCCGGCCCGCCAACAGACATTGATGGCCGCCAGCGACCTCAGATCCGCGAAGACCTCGTATGGCACGACCATCCAGATCTCCATGATCCGCAGATAGAGCGCACGGTCGAGGATAAACAGCCCGGTCATCAGGGCCAACAGCGACAGCCCGATCGCCGGCAGCAGGAGGCCATAGCCCGGCCAAAACATCCTGGCGCCGCCGCTCACGGCGGTCTCATCGGTTGATGGTACGGGTTCGCGCATCAGACCTGGCCCGGCGTTCAATGATGGCGCCGCGCTGCCGATGCAACACCGCCAGGCCAAGCTGCCTTGCAATTCCGTTACACCAGCCGCCGCGTCACGTCGAGGCGACAGGATGGCAGGCAACCCGCATTCCCAGCGCGAGCATTGCAGAGACTAAAATCTCTATTGGGTTGCTTTGCTATAAAAAATACCACTCTTGGGTGTATTTTTCTTCCAATTTCAATCATAGAGTCCTATAGGCCAGATATAACCTATGCGGGTATATCTGCGATGAATGCACGCTGGAATTTTATTCGGACGACGCAGCACTGGCTGTCGGCCCTGCTGCTTGTCGGCGCGATCATTGTGCTGGCGCTCAATGCCGGGGAGTTTCTGATCCGCGCGGCCCACGCGATCGCCTCGCCCTTCGGCATCGATTATGGTGAGGGCATCGTCTGGCAGCAGGCGCTGCTGATGCGGCCAGGCACAATGTATGGCGCGATCGATCACCTGCCCTACGTCGTGTTCCACTATCCGCCCCTTTACCACCTGAGCGTGAGGCTGCTGTCGGCCGTCACCGGCGCCGACATGCTGGCCAGCGGGCGGTCGATCTCGGTGCTGTCGACCCTGGTGATCGCCGTGCTGACCGCGCGGCTCGCGTGGCGCAATGCTGGTGCGGACGCGAGCCGCACAGGCCGGGTGGTTGCCGCTTTGGTGGCCGGGCTGTCTCTGTTCGCCTGGTGGCCAGTGATGTTCTGGGCGGTGCTCATGCGTGTGGACATGCTGGCAGGCATGTTCACCATCATCGGGGTGAGCCTGGGGATCGCGGCATTGTCGCGGCCGCGCCTGCTCTATCTGGCGATGCTCAGCTTCGTCGCCGCCAGCCTGTGCAAACAGACCGAACTGGTCGCACCGGTGGTGGTGCTGGCAATACATGGATGGCGCTGTCCCTGGCTTGCGACGCGCGCGGCCGCACTCGGCGCGCTGCTCGGTCTTGCCGCGGCGGCAAGCCTGCAGATCCTCAGCGACGGCGGCTTTCTGCGGCACATCCTGTCCTACAACCTCAATCGCATGACACTGGGCAACATGCATTACGCGCTGCTCGGCCAGGTGCGGCAATGGCCGATGGTGGCGCTGAGCATCGCTGGGCTCCTGCTGATCTGCCGGCGAGAAGGGCTGGCCGGCCTGGGCGCGCGGCTGCGCTCCGACCCACATCTGGCCGAGTTGGCGATCATCTGCCTGTTGCCGCTGCTGTTGCTGCCGGGGCTGGTGAGCACGGCGAAATCCGGCGGCTGGGTGAACTACTTCATTCCGATCATGACGGCCGGCACACCGCTGATCGGCATCCTCGCCGGGCATTGTGTGATGCGCGTCGGCAGCGCGGGACCGGGCTGGGCCCCGTCATGGGCTGCTTTGTGCGTGCCCGCGCTGCTGGCGCTGCAGCCGGAACTGGCGGGCATGCCGCCGGCGCGCTTCGACACGCCGGAATTCGTCGCAGCGCAGACCGCGATGCTCGAGCGGTTCCGCGCCGCACCTGGAATGATCCTGGCCGACGACATGGTTCTGCTGCTGCGCGCCGGCAAACAGGTGACGCTGGAGCCATCGATCTTCGCCGAACTGGCCGCGATGGGGCGGTGGGACAGCGCGAAGCTGGTCGATCTGGTTGAGCAACAGGCCTTCGCGATGATCCAGACCGAGCATGGATTGGACAGCGTGACCACCCGCGCGCGCTACGATCCGGCAGTACTGGCGGCGATCCGCCACGCCTATCCCCGGGCGGAGCGTGTCGCGGACGGACTGCTTCTGCTGCCCGGCCAGCCGGATCAGGGCGATACACGGTTCGAGGAAGCACGCGCAGAGCCGTGACAGGCGGCCCGCGGCGCGGACCGAATCGTCGTTGACGCCAACGGAAGCCGCCTTCTAGAAGCGCGGGGTGTATCCAACTGGCATCCGTGCATGACCGAAATCAGCAAAGCCGGGCACGACGACATGTCGCCCCGCGTTCCGGCTGTCGGGCCTGGCGAGCAATATCATCCGCCGGTGCTGATGATCGGCATTCTGCTGATCGGCTTCGCGCTGACGCTCTACCTCATCGGCGTGCTGATGGTGGTGCCGCGGCGGGTATTCGGATTGGAGCAGATGCTGCGGCCATTCAACGAATGGCTGGTCTGGTACAGCGGTATGCCGATGGTACTCGGCATCGCCTTCGTGATGACCGATCTGTTCATCCTGCTTTCGCGCAAACGCTTCGGCGGCGATGTGCGCAACGATCCAATCCCTGACAAACATGTTGTGGTGGCGCTGACCGCCTATAACGACGAAGCCTCGATCGCCGACGCGGTGGCCGATTTTCGTGCCCACCCGCTGGTCAAGGCGGTGCTGGTGGTCAGCAACAACAGCACCGACGCCACCTTCGCCCTCGCACAGGCCGCCGGCGCGATCACCTTCAATGAAATGCAGCCGGGCTATGGGCGGTGTGTGTTCCGCTGCCTGAGCGAGGCGCTCGCCTTTGACGACACCGAACTGATCGTGCTGTGCGAAGGCGATCTGACCTTCCGCGCCGCCGACATCGACAAGCTGGTGGCTTTCGCCCCGCATGCCGACATCATCAACGGCACGCGCACCGTCGAGCGGCTGCGCGCCTATCACACCCAGCTCTCCACCTTCATGTTCTATGGCAATCTGTTCGTCGGCAAACTGCTTGAGGCGAAACATATCGGCCGCGCAACGCTGACCGATGTTGGCACCACCTACAAATTATGCCGGCGGGAGGCACTGGTAGGATTGCTCGGCGAGGTCGACCCGTCGGTGAATCTCGAATTCAACGCGCATTTCCTCGACCGCGCGCTGGCCTGCGGTTACGACGTGGTGGAATGCCCGGTGACGTTCCATCCGCGCGTGGGCGTCAGCAAGGGCGGCAACGTGAATAACGGCCGCGCGCTGTCGGTGGGGCTGCGGATGATCCGTGGCATCATTTTCGGCTGGCGCCATATCGGCGCGCCGGCAGCACCATGAGCGGGACCCCTGAGCGCACACCGCCCGCGCCGGTTGGGCACGCCGTTGGCCTGCGATGGCTGCTCCTGCCAGGGCTTCTCCTGTTGGTGCTCGCGCTGCTGGGTCTTGCGCTGCGCACCAGCGACTTCGTCCAACGCGGCTGGCTGGCGATCGCTTCGCCCTTCGGCATCGATTATGGCGAGGGCATCGTCTGGCAGCAGGCGCTGCTGATGCATCCCGGCGCGATGTATGGCCCGATCGACCACCTGCCCTACATCGTGTTCCATTACCCGCCGCTGTATCATTTGAGCGCTCTGTCGCTGTCCGCGCTGACCGGCGCCGACATTCTGGCGACCGGGCGGACATTGTCGGTGCTGTGCACACTGGGGATCGCGCTGCTGGTCGGCAGGCTCGCCTGGCGCAATGCCGGGCCCGCCCCGGTGCCGGGCCAGCGCGCGACAACCGCGATGGTGGCAGCCTCCGGCCTGTTCGGCTTCTGGCCGATTTATGGCTGGGGCGTGCTGATGCGGGTGGACATGCTCGCCGCTCTGTGCAGCCTGATCGGCGTGTCGCTCGGCATCGCCGCGCTGCGCCGGCCGGGCTTTTTGTATGCGGCGATGGTCGCCTTCGTCGCAGCGATATTCAGCAAGCAGACGGAATTGGTGGCCCCGGTTTCCGTGCTGGTCATCCATCTGCTGCGCGCGCCGCGTCTGGCGATCCGCGCGGCTTTGTTCGGGCTGGTGGTGGCGTTGGCCGCGCTGGCGGCGGTGATGTGGGCGTCGGATGGCGGATTCCTGCGCCATATCGTCGGCTACAACATCAATCGCATGACGCTTGAGGTGGCGCAGCGTCTGCTCGGCACCCAAGTGACCCAATTGCCGCTGGTGGTGGTCGCGATGGTCGGCATGATCCGCGCGTGGCAGGCATTGGGGTTGGCATCATTGCAGTCCCGTTTGCGCGCTGACCCAAAGGTCGCCGAGCTGTGCCTGCTGACCCTGGTGCCGCTGCTGCAGCTGCCAATGCTGTCCACCATCGGCAAGTCCGGCGGCAATGTGAACTACTTCCTGGGGATCTATATCGCGCTCGCGCCGTTCGTCGGCATCGCCGCCGGGCACTGCCTGCGGATGCTCGTCTCCGGCGGAATAAGCCGGCTGAGCGAGGGGCTTGCGGAGTTGGCGGTGCCGGCGCTGATCCTGGTGCAACTGACGATGGGCTATCGGCCGCCAAACAATTTCGCCAAGCCTGCAATCATCGCCCACAACCAGCTCACCCTCGAGCGCTTCCGCGCCACACCGGGGCCGATCCTGGCCGACGACATGGTCACCCTGCTGCGCGCCGGCAAGCGGGTGGAACTGGAGCCGTCAATCTTCGCCGAACTGGGCGCCAAGGGGGTCTGGGACAGCCAGCGCCTGGTCGACCTGATCACCGCGCATCATTTCGCGCTGATCCAGACCGACCGACGGCTCGACTCTCCGGTCATGCTGACCCGCTACACTCCGGAGGTCCGCGCCGCGATCGAGCGCGAATATCCGGTGGTGGAGCAGGAAGAACGGCGGTTTCTGTATTCCCCCGCGCGATAGTGGAGCGGGGCGGCGATATCAGCAGTTGGCGCGCAGCCGCTCGATCTCCTGCTTCACGCGCAATTTCTCCAGCTTGAGCTGCGTCAGCGCCGCGCCATCCGGGCGAGGACGATGGTCCTCGTCCGATATCCGCTCCTCGAGGGTGGCGTGGCGGGTGGCCAGAGAATCGATGCGTGATTGCAGCTTCATGGTGCCTCCTTGGATGGACGCTTCAAGCTAACCGACGGCAACCCTGGTGCGCGGCACCCGGCCCACCGCCATAGAACGGTAACGCCGCGCAGCCCCGAAAGAAAAGCACGAAATGCGGGAGCTCGCGGCGATGGCATCCGCTCGAGCGTTCTGCTATCGGGCGGACATGTTGAATGATCGTGATTCCCTGCTGCGCAAGCTGCACGAACTGCGCAGCGAGCACCGTGACCTCGATACGGTGATCGCCAGGCTGTCCGCCGGGCCGGTGGATCAGCTTCAACTGCAAAGATTGAAAAAGCGGAAACTGGCCCTGCGCGACGAAATCGCCTGGCTCGAAAGCCGCCTCATCCCGGACAACATCGCGTGAGCCCCACCCCGCAGGTCGGCATCATCATGGGCAGCCGGTCGGACTGGGAGACCATGCGCCATGCCGCCGAGACGCTCACCGCTCTCGGCGTGCCGCATGAGACCAGGGTGGTCTCCGCACACCGCACGCCGGACCGTCTCGCCGACTATGCCAAATCAGCCAAATCGCGCGGGCTGTTGGTGATCATCGCCGGCGCGGGCGGGGCAGCGCATCTGCCGGGCATGTGCGCGGCCTGGACCGCGCTGCCGGTGCTTGGCGTGCCGGTGGAGAGCAAGGCGCTGTCGGGCATGGATAGCCTGCTGTCGATCGTGCAAATGCCCGCAG